>CAZSPS010000322.1:0-3703 GCA_964608875.1 uncultured Ectothiorhodospiraceae bacterium | reverse complement strand
CGCCAGGACTGGGGCGGGCAGGCGGCGGGAGGGCTCGACGCGCTGTTCCAGCCGGACCCGCTCGGGGAGCGCACGGGCGGAGGCGCGAGCGAGGCAACGTCGCGCTGGACGGCGGAGGCGGCGTACGGGTTGCCGGCCTTCGGCGGAAGGTTCACCGGCAGCCCGCACCTCGGGCTCGGGCTCTCCGATGCGGCGCGCGACTACACGCTCGGCTGGCGGCTCACGCCGGAGAGCCGGAACGCGCCGGACCTCTCGTTCGGCCTCAAGGCGACGCGCAGGGAGAGCGACACCGCGGACGCCGAGCATACGGTCCGGGTCGAGCTCAGGGCGCGGTGGTAGGGCATGGCATGCGCCGATGGCGCTCCGGTTCCGGGCGGAGCGGCATCGTTGGAGCGGGCGGCGTTGCGCAAGCCTGGCCGCGATGTCGCGGTGCCCGGAAGGGCGCGCGCTCAGGCGCGGGTGACCTTCCACAGCACCTTGCCGACGACATGGACCTCGTCGGCCGGGCGCTCGTAGGCGGGGTAGTCGGGATGGGCGGAGGCGAGGCGGAGCGTGCCGGCGGCGGTGAGCGCCTCGACGCGCTTGACCACGAGCCCGGTGCCGTCCCAGAGCACGAAGAGCTCGCCGGGGGCGGGCACGGTGCGCGCGGTGTCGACGACGATGCGGTCGCCTTCGCGCAGCTCGGGCTCCATGGAGTTGCCGCGCACCCGGAGGATGCGAAGCGCCTCGGGGGCGGCGTCGCCCTCGTGGCGGACCATGGCTTCGGGCAGGCGCCAGCGGGCCTTCTCGTGGACGAAGTCCTCGTTCCAGGCGCCGGCTCCGGCGGCGGCCTCGACCTCGACCTCGGCGACCGCCGCGCCGGCGGTGCGCCTGCGTTTCGGCCCGGTCCAGGGCTTCGGAGCCGGGAGCGCGTCGTGGCGGAGCTCGGCGGGGTCGCAGCCGAGGAGTTCCCCCAGGGCCTGGGAGTCCTGGAACGAGAGCACGCGGGGCATGCCGCGTGCGAGGTACTGCTGGAGGTAGGCCTTGTTCCTGCCGATGGCGAGCGACGCCTCGGCGAGCGAGACGCCGGCCTTCCACAGCCGTTCCTTGAGGGCCTCTCGCACCGTGTCGCGTTCCATCGTGGGGTTCCCCGTCCTTGCTGCGCATTCGCAGGATAACTCCTAACTAACACGCTTGTCAACGAGGCGCGTTCGTTTTACGTTCGCGCCCCATGACCCCGCTCGACCGCAAGCTCCGCGCCCTCATCGGCGCCTTCCTCGAAGAGACGGACACCAGCGCCCGGCGTTTCGGCGTCGAGGCGCTGGGCGATCCGGGCTTCATGGCCTCGCTCGACCGGGGCCGCGCCCTCGGGCTCAGGACCGTCGACCGCCTGCTCGCGTTCATGGGTCTCGCGCCCGTGGCGCCGGCGTTCCGGCGCGAGGTCGAGGCGTTCCTGCGCGCCACCGGCACCAAGGGCTACGTCCTGGGCGAGCTCGCGGTGGGCGACCCCTCCTTCGTCGAGCGGCTCCGCCGGGGCGCCTCGTTCCGGCTCTCGACGGTCGCGCGGGCGCGGGCGTGGATGGCGGGGCAGGCCGGCGCCGGGGCGCGCGCGGCGATGCGCCGGGCGGTCGCGGGCGCGCCATTGCTCGGCGAGGCGCGAAACGATGCATCACAGGGAGACAGCGACATGACCCACGCCAACGGGGAGTACCTGAGCACGCGCAAGGCGGCGGCGGCCCTCGGCCTCTCGCCCCGCACGCTCGACCGCTACCGCGAGACCGGCCGGGGGCCGGCCTATCACCGCTTCGGCCAGCGCATCGTCTACCGCCGCGCCGACCTCGAGGACTGGGCGGCCAGGCGGCGCGTGCCGGCGCCGGACGAGCCGCCGTCGGGCGGTGGCGACGGCGGTGGCGCCCGCCCCGGAGCCGGGGGCGGAGACCGGGGAGCGGACCGGTGAGGGCGCGGGCGAAGACGGTGGCGATCGACGATGCGAACCGCTCCGGCGACGCGCTGCGCATCGCGGCGCTGGCGGCGCTCGCCGCCGCGGCCGCGCTGGCGGCCCCGGAGCTGGCGCACGCCACCACCGACACCACCTTCGACGGTCCGCTCGACACGGTGGAGGGGATCGTCGGCGGCACCGGCGGTCAGCTCGCCGCGGCGCTCGCCGTGGGCGCGGCGCTGGTCGGCTCGGTGCTGCGCTTCAACGCCATGCAGCTGATGGGCGCGGTCGGCGTCGGCGTCGCCGCGGGCGCCGGCACCGGCATCGTCACCGGCCTGGTCGGCACGGCGATCGTCTGAGGCCGGCATGAGCGACACCAGGCAACATGTCATCCCGCGCCGTCTCGACGATCCGGAGCGCTGGCTGTTCTGGACGGTGGACGAGGCCGCGGCGCTGATGGGACCGGCCCTGCTCGGGCTCGCCGCCAACCAGTTCGTGCCGGGGCTGGTCGCGGGCGTCGGCGGCTGGCTGCTGCTGAGAAGGGTGAAGCGCGGCGGCGGGGCCAACATCGCGCGCTACGCCCTCTACTGGTTCCTGCCCGACTTCGTGCTGCGGCTCAAGCGCACGCCGCCCTCCCACCTGCGGCGCTTCGCGGGCTGAGGCGGGAGCGATGCGCCGTGCCGATCTCGACCTTGCCGTGCGCCGGGTGCGCGACGTCCGCCTGGCGCTCGCCGGGCTGCTGGCGCTCTCGATGACCGCCAACCTCGCGCTCACCGTGGGCTTCGCCGGGCGCGAGACGGCGACGGTGCTGGTGCCGGCGGCGGCGGGACCGGCCTGGGAAGTGAGCGGAGGCAGCGCTGGCGCGGGGCTCGCCGGCGCCCGGTATCTGGAGGACATGGCGCGCACCGTCGCGGTGACGCTGCTCACCCTCACCCCGGAGAACGCGGCCCATGTCCGCCTCGCGGCGGCCCGCCTCTCCCACGCCTCGGCGCGCGGCGCGATCGGCGCCTGGGTCGAGGCCGAGGCGGCGCGCATGGCCGGGCGCGACATGGCGAGCGCCTTCTACCCCACCGAGATCGAGGCCGATCCGGCGCGCCTCAGCGTCGAGATCGCGGGCGAGCTGGTGACCTGGATCGGCCGCGAGGAGTCGTCGCGCGAGGACCGGCGCTACCGGCTCGCCTTCCGCATCGACGCTGGACGGATCGGGCTGCTGCGCTTCGAGCAACTGGAGGACGGAAAATGACGAATATCTCCCGACGGCGCCGGATCGCGGCGCTGGTTGCCGCACACCTTATGTATGTGGCCGCGCTCGCGGCGCCCGCCCCTGCGCTCGCGATGCAGATCCTCGATGCGGCCGACCATGCCGAGCTCGCGGCTGAGATTTCCGCGACGAACGTCAACCGGATCGCGCTGCATGGCGACCGCATCGCGAGGCTGGTGCGCGCGCCGGACGGTTTCGCCGTCGAGCACGATGCCGCCTCGGGCGACCTCTATCTGCGGCCGGCCGGCGAAGGCTTCGCCGAGGGCGAGGCGGTCACGCTCTTTATCGGCACCGAGAGGGGCTTCACCTACCGGCTGACCCTGACCCCGGCGGAGCGGGACTCGGCGCAGATCCTGATCCGCAACGCGCGGGCGCTGCCTGACGCGGCGAGCCTGGCCGCTGCCCCAGGGGTCGACGCCTACGTGGCGGGACTGGTGCGGCTGATACGCGCCGTGGCGCGGCGGGAACTGCTGCCGGGCTACGAAATCCGTGCCGGCGGCGGATCGCCCGCCCCCGGCCTCGCC
>CAZSPS010000321.1:0-3425 GCA_964608875.1 uncultured Ectothiorhodospiraceae bacterium | reverse complement strand
TCGGTCCAATCGCCGACCAGCGTCTCCGCGTTGCCCACGGCGTCCGCAAAGCTCACCGTCACCCGCACCCACCGGCCCCGGTCCGCCCGCACCGGGGTGTAGCTCGCGCCGTCCGCCCCGGCGATGGCCGCCGCGCCCGCGCCGTCCGCCGCGTCCGCGAGCTCCCACAGGTACACGTAGGTGGGGGTGCCGAGGCCGTTGCCGTCCGTCACGCGGTCGGTATCCGCCGTCAGCGCCTCGCCCACCTTCGCCTCGCCCGTCAACTCGAGGCCCGTCGCCGGCGCGTTCACCACGGACGTGAAGACGCTGTTCAGTTCGCTGCCGTAGGTGTCGTCGTCGGCGAAGCGCACGCGCACCCGCAAGCGGCGGTTCACGTCGTCGGCGGTCAGCGTGTAGGTGGCCTCCGTCGCGCCCTCGATGGCCGACTCGTTGGTGCCGTCGGCATTCGCGCGCCGCCACCGGTAGGAGAAGGCGTAGAACGAATCCGTGCCGGCCCTGGCGCGGGTCAGGCCGTTCAGGTCGTCGACGTCGTCGAGGTTCGCCGTCAGCGTGCGGCCCTCCACGAGCGCGCCCTCGAAGACGACCCTCGGCAGGCCCGTCGCCGGCGCGTTCACCACGGCCGTGGCGAGGCTCGCCGGCAGCCCGTCCTCGGCATAGGCGGCGTCGTCGGTGAAGGTCACCGCCACCAGGATGCGGTGGCCCACGTCGGTCTCGGCCAGCGTGTACGTCTCGTCCGTCGCGCCGGCGATGTCCTCCACCGCGCCGCCGTCCAGCTCGCGCCGCCATTGGTACTCGAAGGCGAACCCCTCTTCGCCGGCCCTGGCCCGGGTGAGGCCGTTGGCGTCGTCGATGCCGTCGGTCAACGCCGTCAGCGTGCGGCCCAGCACCGCCGAGCCGCTGATCCCCGGCCGGCCCGTCGCCGCCGCGTCGGCCTCCGGCTCGACTTCGGTCCATTCGCTGCGCAGCGTCTCCTCGAAGCCGTGGACGTCGGTGAAGCGCACGACCACGCGCACCCACAGGCGCTGGTCCGCCTGCGTCAGGGTGTAGCTCGAGGCGGTTCCGCTCTCCGCCGCGACGGTCTCCTCGTCGTCGCCGTCGTAGTTGCTGGCGCGCAGCCATTCGTAGGTCCAGTCCGGCGTCTCGGGCACGCCGTTGCCGTCCGTGATGCCGTCGACGTCCGCCTCCAGCGTCTCGCCCACCTGGTACGCGCCCGTCACCTCGAGGCCCGTCGCGCGGTGGTTGGCGCGCTCGCCCACGGCCGCGGTCGGCAGGCTCCCGACGAACTCGTCGTTGCCGTCGTCGTCGGTGAAGCGCACCAACGCCACGATGCGCCGGCCCTGGTCGGCCTCGACCAGCGTGTAGGTCCGCTCATCGCCCACGATGCCGTCTTCGAAGCCGAGGTGGTCCGCGGTCGAGCGGCGCCACTCGTAGGTGAACCGGTCTTCGGGGATCGGCGCGGACGGGCCGTTGGCGTCCGTGATCTCCGAGGTGTCCATGGTCAGGGTCTCGTCGACCCGGATCTCGCCGGTGATGCGGAGCGCGCCCGAGGGGCGCACGTTGGGCTCGGCCGCCACGTCGCCGGTGAAGTCGCTGGTCAGGTTCTCCTCGTTGCCGTCGTCGTCGTCGAACTCCACCCGCACCCGCACCCGGTTGCCCTGGTCGGCCTCTTGCAGCGTGTAGGTCGCCTCCGTCGCGCCCTCGATGTCGCTGACGGTCGCCACGCCGCCCGCTTCCACCCGCCGCTGCCACTGGTACGTGTAGCCCGGCATGGCGAGGCCGTTGGCGTCCGTGATGCGCGTGGTATCGGCCTCCAGCGTCTCGCCCACCCGCGCCGTGCCGTCGATGGTGAGCTCGCCCCCCGCCGGGGCGTCGTCCTCGGCGGCCACCTCGCCGGTGAGCTCGCTGGTGAGCTCCTCGGGGTTGTCGAGGGCGTCGTCGAACTCCACCGTCACCCGCACCCGCTTGCCCTGGTCCGCCTCCTGCAGCACGTAGGTCTCCAGGGTCGCGCCCTCGATGTCCTCGGCGTTCGAGGTTCCGTCCGCGTCCACCCGCTCCCACTGGTACATGTAGTCCGGCGTGCCGAGGCCGTTCAGGTCCGTGATGCCGTCGGTATTCGCCGTCAGCGTCTCGCCCACCTGCACCGTGCCTTCGATGATCAGATCGCCCCCCGCGCGGGCGTTCGGCCCGTCCTGGTCGTTGTCGAGGATGCTGCCGGTCGCCGCGTCCGCGTTCGGCGACGACGTGAGCCTGACCACGACCGTCTCGGTCGGCTCGGCCACGATGTCGTCGACGGTCTCCAGCGACAGCAGCTTGCGGGTCTCGCCGCGCGTGAACACGAGCTCGCCGCCGCCCGCGTCCGTATAGTCCGCGCCCCCCGCCGTGCCGCGGCTGGCGAATGCGTACTCCACCGTCACCCTGCGGCGGGCCGGGTCGCTCAGCACCACCGGGAATTCGAGCGGGTCGCCCTCGGTCACCGCCGCGGCCGGCGCGAACACGGCGGCGGACGGCGGGTCGTCGTTGTCCTGCACCGTGATCGCGGCGTCGGGCGGCGTCCCGAGCACGTAGCCGTCGCTCTCCTCCAGGCGCAAGGTCAGGGTGCTGTCGCGCTCGTGGGTGCGGTCGTCGTCGGTCGCGACGGACACCGTGGCGGTGGCCGCGCCGGACGCGAAGACGACGCTGCGCGGCGGCGCGCCGTCCAGTACGTCGCCCCCGCCGGACTCGTCGATCCGGAACTCCGCCGTCAGGGCGTCCGCGGTGCTGCCGGTGCGGGTCAGCTCGAACACCGCGGGCGCGCCTTCCTCGACCGGCCCCGTGCCCACCGGCGCCACCGAGACTTGGCGGCCGTCGCCGTCCAGGATCGCGATCGTCGCCTGGTACGGGTCGCCCCGGCCGTAGGCGTCGCCTCCGTCTTCCAGGGTGATGGTGACGGTCTCGTCCGGCCCCGGGGTGTTGTCGTCCGGGTTCTCCGAGGGCGACAGGATGGTGAAGGTGCGGGTGGTGGAACCGTCGGCGATGGTGGGGGCGAAGGGGCCGAGCGCACGTCCGCCCGGGTTCACCGTGCCCACGAGCCGGACCCGCAGGTCGCCGCCGCTACCCGGGCGGCTCAACAGGACCCGCACCCGGTCGCCTTCCCCGACGGACGAGAGCTCCGGCCTCACCGCGACCTCCATGTCTGCGTCGTAAGCCGTGATCGACGCCGCCGCGGGGTCGCCCAGCCGGTGGCCGTCGCCGGGTTGCAGGGTGACAGTCCAGGTGATGTCGGGGTCGGCCCTGTCGTTGGTGATGTAGGGCCAACTCCAACTCACCTTGTTCTGGCCGGCCTCGAAGGTCGCCGTGTAGTCGAGGGTCCCGAACGGGGCCGCGAACACGTAATCGACCGTCAGCGGCTGCGTGGTATCGCCGGCGCGATGGAATTCCCATTGCGC
>CAZSPS010000320.1:0-1757 GCA_964608875.1 uncultured Ectothiorhodospiraceae bacterium | reverse complement strand
GATGTGGACGAGGGCGTTGGTCGAGCCGCCGATGGCCTGCAGGGTCACCAGCGAGGTGTGGAACGCGTCGGCGGCGAGGACTTCGCCCCGGAGCGCATCCTCACCGCCGACGCGTTCCACAACTCGCTGGTGACCCTGCAGGCCATCGGCGGCTCCACCAACGCCCTCGTCCACATCACCGCGGTGGCCGGGCGGGCCGGGGTGCCCATCGACCTCGACGCGTTCGACGCCATCGGCCGCGAGGTGCCGGTGCTGGTGGACCTCAAGCCCTCCGGCGAGCACTACATGGAGCACCTGTACGAGGCGGGCGGGCTGAACGCGGTGCTGCGCGAGGTGCGGGACGCGCTTCGCACCGGCGCCCTCACCGTCTCGGGCCGCACCCTCGGCGAGAACCTGGAGGAAGGCGACCGGGTGCCGGGCCAGCGCGTGGTGCGCCCGCGCGCCGACCCCGTGCACCCGGCCGGGGGGCTGGCGGTGCTGCGCGGCAACCTCGCCCCGGGCGGCGCCGTCATCAAGCACTCCGCCGCCTCGCCCGGCCTGCTCCGCCACACCGGGCGGGCGGTGGTGTTCGACTCCCTCGCCGACCTCGCCGCGCGCATCGACGACCCCGCCCTCGAGGTCGCGCCCGAGGACGTGCTGGTGCTCCGGGGGGCGGGGCCGAAGGGCGCTCCCGGAATGCCCGAGGCGGGTTACATTCCCATTCCGAAGAAGCTCGCCGCGCGGGGGGTGAGGGACATGGTGCGGGTCTCGGACGCGCGCATGAGCGGCACGGCGTTCGGCGCGGTGGTGCTGCACGTGACCCCCGAGGCGGCGGTGGGCGGGCCGCTCGCCCTGGTCGAGACCGGCGACCGCATCCGGCTGGACGTGCCGGCGCGCCGCCTCGAGTTGCTGGTGGAGGAGGCGGAGCTCGCGGCGCGGCGCGCGCGCTGGTCGCCCCCCGCCCCCCATCCGGGGTCGGAGCGGGGCTACCTCCGGCTCTTCCTCGAGACCGTGACCCAGGCCGACCGCGGCTGCGATTTCGATTTCATGGCGGCGGATGCGGCGCGCGGCGGGGCGGAGGCGGAGCGGGAGGCGGGTCCGTGAGCGCGGCGCGGCCCGCGCAGCCCGCGGGGGCGGGAGCGGAGGCGGTGGAGCTGCCGGAGCGCGCGTCGGCGGTGGTCGTCGGGGGCGGCGTGATCGGGGCGAGCGTCGCCTACCACCTGGCGAAGCTCGGCTGGAGCGACGTGCTGCTGCTCGAGCGCGGGCGCTTCGCGGGCGGCACCAGCTGGCACGCGGCGGGTCTCATCGGCACCGTGCGCCCCGACGAGAGCCTGGCGCGGCTCGCCGACTACTCGCGCCGGCTGCTGTTCGAGCTCGAGCAGGAGACCGGCCAGGCGACCGGCTTCCGGCAGGTGGGCAGCCTCGCCGTCGCGCACGCCGCGGACCGCTTCGAGGAGTTGAAGCGGCTCGCGTCGATGAACAACGGCTTCGGCGCCACGCGCGTGGAGTTGGTGACGGCCGAGGAGATCGGCGCGCTCTACCCGCCCATCGACACGGCCGGGTTGCTGGGCGGGACCTGGGTCGCGACCGACGGCATGGCGAGCCCGGTGGACGTGGTGGCGGCCTTCGTCCGGGGGGCGCGGGACCGGGGCGCGCGCTGCCTCGAGGGGGTGCGCGTCACCGCCGTCCACCGGGACGGGGCGCGCGTGGCCGGGGTCGGCACCGATGCCGGGGACGTGCGGGCGGAGTTCGTGGTGAACTGCGCGGGCCTTTGGGGG
>CAZSPS010000319.1:0-3290 GCA_964608875.1 uncultured Ectothiorhodospiraceae bacterium | reverse complement strand
CCCGCCACTTCCAGGCCGTACTCCGCGGATAGCGGTGCCGTGGCGTTCAGGACATGCTTCGCCGCGTCGTCCGGGGTGTTGAAGTCCTGGCTTGGATCTAGGGTTCCGTCCCGCTTAAGTTCGTTGAGCCTCTTCTGAAAGGCGGAACGGTTGGCTTGCTCGTCGTCGCCCTCCGTTGAGGAGACCGTCGCCTCACGTTCCGCGAAGGCGCTCGCGAAAGCCGCCGTGACGGCGCCGTTGGCGAACTTGCCCCCGGTGGCGGCGGAGAGGGTGCCGCCGACGGCGGCCGCCGCGGCCGTCCGTTGGAAGCGGTTGCCAAGTCGGCCGATTGGCCCACTTAACGCCTGGGCCCCCGCCGCCGACAGGAACCCGTGGCCGAACCTGCCGCCCTGGAGGACGCCCATCACGCCGCCGACGAACCCGTAGGTCGCCGACCTGACGGCGACGCCCCCGAGGCCGCCGCCGAACGGGACGCCGCCGAGTCCGTTGAACGCCGCCGCGCTGAACGCCCCGACCACCGCGCCCTTGAGGGAGCCGCTGCCCACCGCCCCGGCGATGAACCCGGAGGCGGCCACGGCGCCGATGCCGTTGGCCGCGAACAGGCCGGTGCCGGTCCAGATGCCCGCGCCGGGCAGCCAGACCGAGATGGCGATGCTGGCCAGCGGGCGCAGCAGGCCCTTGAGGAAGTGGCCGCTGGGGTCGGTGTAGGCCAGCGGGTTGTTGAGGGCGTAGCTGTAGCGGTTGTGGCTTTGCAGGTTGGCCGGGAACTGCACGAACGGGTCGGCGCGCAGGAACCTGCCCAGGGCCGGGTCGTAGATGCGCCCGTTCATGTGGACGATGCCCACTGCATCCAGCATTTCGTGGCCGGTGAACCCGCGGCGGGTGGCGCAGCCGTCGAACGAGGCGGCTGCAGCCTCGGCGAGCTCCGTCCAGTCCGACGGGTCGCGCCGCGCGCCCCAGGCCGCGAAGCTCATGGCCTGGGCCTCCGTTCCTTGGGCGTCGGTGAGCCGGTCCACGCTGCCGAGGTGGTCGCGCAGCACGTAGCGCACGGCGTCGGCCTCGCAGCTCCCTTTGGCGGGCCCGTCGAGCTCGATGGCCACGCCGCCGATGCGGCGGCGCACCGTCGCCGTCCCGTCGGGGTAGGTGACCCTCTCGACGCTGCCCACGTACAGGGTGGTGGTTTTGTTGCCGTCGCCGTCGGTGTCCACGCGCTTGAACCGGGCGCGGTCGGGGCCGTGGGCGAACGATGAAGTGCGGTCGCCCTTGGCGATGGACGTCGCCTTGCCGAAGGCGGCGTAGCTGACGGTTCGTCCGTCGCTGGATGACGTTAGGCTGCCGTTGGCGTTATAGGCGTGGGTGACCGTGCTCTGGCCCTTGGTCACGGAGGCCACCGCGTGGGGCCGTCCGCTGGCGCCGGAGTCCGCGCCGTAGGCGTAGGTGCCGACGCCGGTCCTGGAGCGGACGTTGCCGTAGCCGTCGTAGGCGGTCGACTGGACGGCGCCCGCGCCGACCCGGTGGGTCCTGAGCCGGTTCAGGCCGTCGTAGGCGAACGCCTCGGCCAGGGCCGACGCGCCCTCGCCTCTGGTGCGGGATTGCAGGTTGCCCAATGCGTCCCACTCGTAGGCGAGGCTCTGCAGGTCCTTGGCGGATGACTTGCCGGCCTGGATGCCGAGCAGCCGCCCGGTGCGCCCGTCGAAGGCGTGGGTGCGCTTCACCCCGTTGCCCAGCGTCTCCGCCGTCACGTTGCCGCGGGCGTCCATGGCCGTGACCGCGCGGTAGACGGTTCGGGTGGCGAACGTGCCCTGGCCGTCGAGGGTCCCCTCGGCGTCCTGCAGCCTCTCAAGGTAGCCGTTGGCGTTGTAGGCGTGGCGCGCGCCGTTGAAGTCGAACCTGGCCGCGGTGCGGCTGGCGTCGAAGAACTGGAACGGGCGGCCGAACTGGTCGTAGGTCGCCTTCTCGTGGTGCGTGTCCGCGCCCGTTCCGGGCACGGTCGCCGCAGTGGAGGGCCGGCCAAGCGAGTCGTAGGACTGCGTGCGCGAGAAGCCGCTGACGGCGTCCGCCTCCGAGGCGAGCTGGCCCAACCCGGTGCCCGCGTCGTAGGTCCAGGAGGCGTCGCCCTCAAGGGCGCCGGGCGTTGCCGACAGGGTTCCGCAGGCGGATCCCGCCCGAGCCCGGAAGTCCTTGCGGGAGGCCACGCGCCCGAGGCCGTCGTGGGCGGTCACGGTGAGGCTGCCCGCCGCGTCCTGGCGGCAGCGCGGCTCGCCCAGCGAGTTGTATCGGTATTGGATGCGCCCGAGGTCCGGGTCGTCCTGCGCGGTCATGCGGCCGAGCAGGTCGAAGGCGGCCGTGGTCGCAACGCTCGCGGGGGCGGGCGTTGCGTCCGAGGACGGCTTCCTGCGGGTGGTCCTGACCACGTTGCCTTGGGCGTCCCGAACGAACTCGACCTTGCCGCCGTGGTGGTCCTCGGTGGAGGCGGTCTCGCCGAGGGCGTTGCGGGTCTCCTTGGCGGTCTGGCCCAGGGCGTTGGTGGTCGTGGTGGTGAACCCGCCGTGGGCGAACGTGGTGGCGCTGCCGTCGGGGCCGGTCACCTTCACGATGCGGCCCAGGATGTCGTAGTCGGTGACCGTCCAGCACCTGGAGTCGCCCTGGTCCTTGGCGCAGCGCCTCTCGCCCGCGTGGTGGGGCTCGGACACGCGCCTCACCCGGCCCAGCCTGTCGTACTCGGTGTCCACGTGGATCCACTTGCCGCCGAACCCCAGCGTGGCCGCGCGGACCTCGCGGGCCAAGGCGTCGTGGCAGGTGACGGACTCGCCGCCGCCGCCGCGCCGGACCCGCTCGTGGAGGGCGGTGCCCGCCGGGCAGGCGGCCGCGCCCTTGCCCTTGGGAACGCCCATGGCGCGGGTGGTCAGCGCGTGCGCCCCCGTCGCCGAGGCGCTGAGCACCTCGGCGCCACCCGGCGTGCGGGTCGCCTCGTCCGTCACGAACTTGGCCCCCGCCGTGTCGAGGAACCGCTTCACCTTGGTGGGCGAGCCGTGGGCGTCCCGCTCCGTGACCTCGCTGACCCTGCGGCCCAGGCAGTCGAAGCGGGCCTTGACGAACCGGCCCTTGGGGCCGTAGGCGGCGGCGTCCACGTCGCAGCGCGTCCTGGTGCGGGCGCTGCCCGTCGGCGCGGCCTGGCCGGGGACGGGCACGTCGTCGAAGTAGTCCACCTTCGACCTGACGCGGTTCCCGAACCTGTCGTACCCGTGCGTGGTGGTGACCTTGAGCCGCTCGTGGTCCGGCTCCACCAC
>CAZSPS010000318.1:0-4673 GCA_964608875.1 uncultured Ectothiorhodospiraceae bacterium | reverse complement strand
GGGGGGGGCGCGCGTAACCCATCGCCGTGAACATTCCGGTAGAACACGTCTACTTCTCCCTCGCCTGCGGGTTGCTGCTCCTGGGGCTGGTGCTCGAGCTCATCCGCAGGTCCCGGCTGCAGGAACGGTACGCCGCCCTGTGGATCCTGGTGGCGCTGGCGTTCATGACCTACGGATGGTGGCATGGCGCGGCGGCCGCCGCCGCGGGTTGGCTGCGCATCTCGGACGTCGTGCCGGTGGTGCTGTTCTTCGGGGTCTTCCTGTGCGCACTGCTGATCCTCCAACTGTCCGTTAAGGTCAGCGAGTTCTCCAGCAAGATCAAGAATCTGGTCCAGGAGGTCTCCCTCCTCAAGCACGAGTTGCAAGGCCGCAGGGGGCGGCCGGACCCGAACGCCGTCGGCGGCGGCGCAGGCGGCGATGAAGATGCTTGATCCGGCGGCGCACGAGGTCGTGGGCCGACGCGCGCCGCGCAAGATCGCGGTCCTGTCCATCGACGTGGAGCACGATTACAACGGCAGCGGGACCGAGGCGCTGGAGCGGCTCCCCGACCTGCTGGCCGCCGCGCGCCGCGCGAACCTGCCGTTGACCGCCTTCGTGGAGGGACGCCTCTTCGCCGAACGCCCGCACCTTTGCGCCCGCCTCGCCGAGAGCGGCGCGGACCTCCAGCTTCATTGCTACGACCACCGGGAGGCCGGCGACACGGCCGGGAGCCTGCGGCGCGGCATCGACGCCTTCGAGAGGTTCACCGGCGCCCGGCCGCGCGGATACCGGGCGCATACCTACCGGCTAACCGAAGCGCTCTTCCAGGCGGTGGTGGCGGAGGGTTTCGCCTGGGATTCCTCCATCTTGCCGGGCATCGGCCTCGGCAACCATCCGGGCCGGGCGTTCCGCCGCGGCGACTGGTTCGTGATCGACGATGCGCTGGCGGAGTTCCCGGTAGCGAGCTGGCGCGCCCCGGACGGCGTCCCGAGCATTCCGTTCACGCACTCCTACCGCCAACTCATGGGGCGGTTCGCCGAGTCGGTGCTCGAACGGGTGGCGTCGTTGCCGGGGCTGCTGGTCTACGACATGCACATGGTGGACCTGGTCCGCGACGGCCGGCTCGGGAAGTCGCCCCTGTCCCTGTGGCTCAAGGGCGCCCATGCGCTGGCGCGGCGTCGGCAGCGCGGGTTCGGCGACCTGGAGGCGCTGGGCGAACGGTTGCGGGCGCAGGGCTACGAGTGGTCCACCTTGTCGCACTGCCACGAACGGCTGACCCGCGGCGGTCCGGCGGCGCTCCCCGGCCGCGCCGGTCCCGAGGTGCGCACGTCGGCGGTGGCGGAATGAGCGTCCGGCCCGGACCGCCGGCGGTCGGAGGGAAGGAGAGGCGGCCAGCGCCGGCAGGCGGCGGCGCCCTGGCCGCAGGGCACAGCCCAGGGTTTGTCGCGGCTTGGCGGTCGGTGTTCTGCGACGTCTACCGCTGGCGGCGGGACGGCCGCTTCGCGGTCGTTCCGCAGCTCTTCAGAGCGCCGGTGCTCGCCTACCTGCCCGGCCTCAACTACGCCGACCTCGACGCCGCCGAAGCGCGGGCGCTCGCACGGGAGACGGCGGGCCGTCCGTTCAACGTCCGCGCGCTGGCGGCGGCGGAAGGGGAGCCGCCGCCCGGCGCCCCTGCGGTGCTCAGGATCGATCTCGCCGCCTTCGACCACGACCGGGACGCCGTCTGGGAGCGGGCGCTGAACAGTGCGACCCGCCGTGCGGTCCGGCGCGCGCGCAAGGCCGGTCTCGCAGTGGCCGAAGAGGCCGGGCCGGGCGCGGCGCAAGCGTTCCGCAGCCTGCTGTCCGCCACCCTCGCCCGGCACGGCGCGCCGATGATGCCGGCAGTGCTGTTCGATGCGCTGATCGACCGGCTCGACGCCCGCATCCTGGTGGTCCGCGAGCGTGGCGGCGGCGAAGCGCTGGCGAGCCTGCTCTGGCTTCAGGACGGCCCGCTCGCCTGGATGCCCTGGTTGGGGTCGCGGCACCGCGCCGACCGGCCGGGCAACCTGCTCCTCTGGGGGCTCGTCGAGCACGCCCTCCGTGCGGGCGCGGACATCGTGGATTTCGGCCGCTCCCCGGCCGGCGGCGGGGTCTACCGGTTCAAGCGGGGCTTCGGCGCCGTCCCCGTCCCCGTCCTCTGGCTCTCCTCTTCCGACCGGGAAGCTGGCCCGTACCGCCGGTACGCGACGGCGCGCAGGGTGTGGCGGGCGCTGCCGGGGGCCGTTGCCGACGGCATCGGCCCGCGGTTGTGCCGATACCTGGCGGAGTACTGAATGCGCCTGCCGGAATGGGCGAACCGGCGGGCGTTCTTCCACGCCCTCGTGCTGGCGTCCCTCCTGGGCGCGCACGCCGGTCTCGTCCTCCACTCCCCGTCCCTGCCGTCGGGATGGGACGATTTCTGGTACATCGACCAAGCGCTCTCGCGTTTCCACGATCCGCAGGACGCCGGGCCGCAACCGGTGGAGATCGTGCCGCTCTATCCTCTCTGGCTGAACCTGCTGATGCATCTCGATCCGGCCTTCGCCGATTTCCTGGAGTGCGCGTCCGTGCAGACGGGTGTCCGCCCGCGGCCGGGTACCGCCAGGGTCTACCCGGAAGGCGTCTGCGAGCCGACGAGGACCCTCGGGCTCTACGCGCATGCGCTCCTGGGGGCCGTCGGCATCGGCCTTGCCTGGTGCGCGGGGCGGCTCGCCTCGGGCCGCATAGCGGTGGCCCACCTCGCCGCGTTCATCGTCCTGCTGTCGGGCCAGTACGCGGGCCGGTACGACGCCATCAACACGGTCTGGATGACGGAGAGCCTCGTGGTCCCGCTCTTCGCCGCGGTCAATGTCTGCCTCGCCTGGCTGGTGCGGGGGACGTCGCGGCACAATGCGGCGATTGCGGCCACCGGAGGCGGCATCGCGTTGGGCGCCCTCATCCTGACGAGGCCGCCCTACGAATACCTGCCGGCGGCGCTGCTGGCCGCGGCGGCCGTCCTGATGCTGGCGAGCCCGGCGCGCCGCCGGGAGGCGGGCCTCGCAACGGCGCGCATCGTACTCGGCGCTTGCCTGATGGTGGCGCCGTGGATCGTCGGCAACCACGTCGTCAGAGGCTTTTCGGGCCTGACGGAAACGTACGCTTCGGCATACACCTCCGAAACGCTAGTCCAGCGGCTCGCCTACAACGGGATGACCGCCCGCCAGTGGATGGCCGCCATCCTGGCCTGGACGTCGCCGGAGGGCGCGCGGCTCGCGCGGCGCCTGTTCGGGCGGGAGGCCGTTGCCCCGCTGAGAAGCCGAAGGCCCGGGACTTGGTGGGACCGGGGGCGGCATGCGAAGTCCGAGTTGCGGGCCGCACCGCCCGAGGAGCGCTTCAGCATCGTGATGGCGCGCATGTGGGCCGAGCTTCCGAAGCATCTGGCCGTGAGCGTGCCCATCGCGTGGCGCGGCATGATCCCGGACGACAGGGGTATCAACGCGCTCCAGCGCTTTTGGCCGTTGCTCTGGCTGCTGGCCGCCGTCGCCATCGTGCGAAGCGACCCGCGGGACCGGCGCGTCCTGCTAGCGCTGCTGTTCTGCCCGGCCGTCGTCCTGGCGATCGGCGCGCTCGTATCCGTCAACCTCTTCCGCAACAACATCGGGTTGATGACGTTCCTGTCGGCCGGCGCCGCGCTGCCCGTCGTCCAGGCCTTCGACGGAGCCTGGAGGAGACTGGGCCGCCGGGCGGCGCCGGGCGGCCCGGACCGTTCGACGCGTTCTCCCGGACCGTCATGACCCGCGCGGACACCAGGACCGACGCGATCTACGACGATCTGCGGGCCAGCCACGGGTCCGGCGCCAGAGCGTCCGGATACCTCTCCGAGTACTCCTTCCTCCGGGAGCGGGAGCTCATCCTCGACGTCATCGGCGACGAGCCGGGCACGGTGCTGGACGTGGCGGGCGGCGCCGGGCTGGTCACCGCGCCCCTGGCGCAGGCCGGACGGCGCGTCGTCGTCGTGGACTTCAACGCGGCGGCTTGCAGGGAGGCGAGACGGAACGGGATCGGCGCGGTCCGCGGCGACGCGTTCGCCCTGCCGCTCGCGGACGCGGCGGCGGACGTGGTGGTGAACGTGGAGTGCGCCCAGCAGTACGGGCTCCCCGCCGTCGAGCGCATGCTCCGGGAGGCGGCGCGGGTGCTGCGTCCGGCCGGCCGGCTGGTGCTCGTATGGAGCAACCGGGCGGCGCTGGTCCATCGGATCGCCTCCGCGGTCCTGGCGCCCGTGAACCTCCTGCGGGGCCGGACCTCCCTCACGCTGATCGGCCACGCTCCGCCGGAGGTGCGGGCTGCGGGCGAACGGGCGGGGCTCGCCTTCGACGAAGCGTTTGCGATCTTCCCGCCGATCCGCCTTCGCCTTCGCCGCACCGGCGGGCTGCCGGCCGGCTTCATCGGATCGAGCTTCATCGCCGTCTTCCGGAAACCGGCCGTGGGCTAGAATGCGCCGCATGGAGGGGCGGGCGGCGACGGCGGGCGGCAGCGGCAGGAGGCGGAAGGCCGGACCGCCCCCGGAGCGGTTCGCGGTGCCGGCGGAGACGGCGGTCGAGATCGCGGCGCCCGACCTCTCGCCCTGGCGCCGGGGCAACACCGGCATCGACTTCGTGAGCACCTGGAGCGCCGGGCGGCCCGGCCCGCACGTCATG
>CAZSPS010000317.1:0-3694 GCA_964608875.1 uncultured Ectothiorhodospiraceae bacterium | reverse complement strand
TCCGGCTCCACCCCCGCCTCCTCGCGCAGGATGCCGAGCGCGCCGCGCGACTTGCTGCACGCGGGGTTGTGGTAGATGCGGATCGGACCGTCCATCGGGGCCAAACCTCCCTCGTCGTCATGCCGCACGCCGGGCCTGCGCTCCGGGCAACGAGTATAGGTCCGGGGACGGCCCCGGCGCGAGGCCGGGTCCCCGGTGACGCCCTCGGCCAGCCGGCTGGCCGAACGGACGGCGCGGACGCCCCGCCCCAGACCCAGCTAGCCCGGCTGGAGGGTCGCGCCTTCCTCCCGCCGCCCCGCGACGCCTGCGCCCGCCGCTCCGGCCGCCGCCGCACCCTCGCCCTGGCCGCGCTCGACACCGTAGCACTCCCGGAACACCCGCAGCTCGCAGGCCGCGCACACCTCGGGGTCGAGCCGGCGGAAGATGGCGCCGATGGCCTCCTCCTTCGACTCGAACACGTTCTCGCGGCCGATCTCCTCCAGGTAGCCGCCGCGCTCCAGCGGCTCGCGCGCCTCCTCCTTCAGCTGGTGCAGGTACAGCCCGCCGCCGATGGCCCGCCGGTGGCGCGCCTCGCGGGCCAGCAGCTCGGCCCCCGCCACGTCCACGAAGTTGATGCTGCGCGCCAGCATCAGCAGGTGCTTTTGCCGTGGGTTGCGGCGCGCCAGGATGCGCAGCCGCTCCGCCACGTAGTTCACCGCCCCGAAGAAGATAGGGCCGTTCACGCGCAGGATCTTGAGCTGCGGGCACTCCGGCAGGTTCGGGTCGGTCACGAAGCGGTGGCGCTCCTGGCGCGGGTCGGGCAGCCGCACCTGCAGGCTCGGACGCGAGGTGCGGCGCAGGAACACCGCGAGCGAAAGCAGCACCCCCAGGATGATCGCGAACTCGAGGTCCAGCAGCAGGGTGGCCGCGAACGTCATCCACATGATGATGGACTCCGATGCGCCGGTGCGCGAGATGCGGCGCATGTTGCGGAAGTCCACGAGGCTCCACGCGATGAGGAACAGGAGGCCGGCCATCGCCGCGCGCGGCAGCAGGGCGAGCGCCGGGGCGATCGCCCCCACCACCGCCAGCAGCAGCACCCCGGCGAAGATGGCGGCGAGCGGCGTGCGCGCCCCCGCCTCGTAGTTCACCGCGCTGCGGTTGAAGGAGCCGGTCGCCACGTAGGAGGAGAAGAAGCTGCCGACGATGTTCGACAGCCCCTGCCCGATGAACTCCTGGTTGCCGTCGATGAACTGCCCGGAGCGCGCGGCGAGCGTGCGCGCGATGGACACGGCCTCGGCCAGCGCGAACAGGGTGACCGCGAGCGCCGCCGGCGCCAGCTGGCGGATGGTGTGGAGGGAGAAGTCCGGCATCGAGAGCGGCGGCAGGGCGGCGGCCACAGTCCCGACCAGCACCACCTTGTAGCCCCAGCCGGCGGCGTCCAGGAGCAGGTTCACCAGCAGCGCCGCCGCGGTGCCCACGAGGATGGCCGGCAGCAGGTAGGGGATGCGCGGGAAGCGGCGGCGCACCACCAGCCCGGCGCCCAGGGTGACGAGGCCGACCAGGGCCGCCAGCGGGTTCGCCTCCCCAGCGCGCCGCGCGAGGAACCACAGCATCTCGAACGTGTCGAGGTCGGAGTCCGGCCCCTCGATCCCCAGGAAGTGCTCGAGCTGGTTGATGACGATGAGGATCGCGGCGCCGGCGGTGAAGCCGGTGATGACCGGATGGGAGACGAAGTTCACCAGCACGCCCAGGCGCGCGAGGCCGAGCGCGAACTGGATGACCCCGACCATGAAGGTGAGGGTGATGGCGTAGAGGATGTAGTCGGCCGTGCCGGGGACGGCGAGCGCGCCGAGCGAGGAGAACAGCACGATGGAGGCGGCGGTGGTCGGCCCCGAGACGAGCAGGCGCGAGGAGCCGAACAGCGCGGCGACGATGGCCGGGATCATCGCCGCGTAGAGCCCGTACTCGGGCGGCATGCCGGCGATGGAGGCGAAGGCGACCCCCTGCGGCAGCACCACCACGGCGCCGGTGATCGCGGCCCATGCGTCGGCGCGCACCGTCTGCCGGTTGATGTCGGGCCACCACAGCAGGAACGGGGTAAACTGGCGCTGCAGGGCCCGAAGCACGCGGTCTCCGGCCGGGCCGGTTCCGAACCCGGCGCTTATCGAAGCGGATCAGTGGATTATCTTATCAGCCTTCGCCGCACCCTGCATTCCCTGCCTCCCATTCCATTCATTCCGGTCGCCCCCTGCCCCTCATGCTCAAACGGTTTCGATGGCGGTTCGACGGCGGCGGTGCGAACGCGGGCGCGCGCTCGCACGCCGCCGCTGCCGCCGAGGCCGCCCTGGAAGCGCAGCAGGTGGCGGCGGCGGCCCTGCTCTTCGAGGTGGCGCGCGCGGACTTCCACGTCGACCCGCGCGAGCGCGCGGCCATCCGGCGCACGCTCGCGCACGCCTACGAGCTCGGGCCGGAGCGGGCGGCGAAGGTGACGGCGAAGGCGGAGCGGGCGGCCGAGGAGGCGGTCTCGCTCTACGAGTTCACGCGCCGGCTGAACGACGCGCTCTCCCCGGACGAGAAGCTGGAGGTGATCGGGATGCTGTGGCGGGTGGCCTTCGCCGACGGGCGCATCGACAAGTACGAGGAGCACACGGTGCGCAAGGCGGCCGACCTGCTGCACGTGCCGCACCGGCGCTTCATCCGGGCGCGGCTCGCGGTCGAGCGCGAGCGGCGGCCGGGCGCCGGCGCACGCGCCACCCGGCGAGGAGCATCAGCGCCGCCAGGATGAGCGCCGGGTAGTCGCGCCAGCGCGTGTACGGGGTGCGCCCCGCGCGCAGAACGACGGCGCCCTCGAGCACCGCCGTCTCGAACTGCGGCGCGGCGGCGGCGACCGTCCCGTCCGGAGCGACCAGGGCGGACACCCCGGTATTGGTCGCCCGCACCAGCCAGCGCCCCTGTTCGAGCGCCCGCATCCGGGCCATCTGGAGATGCTGGTGGGGGCCCGCCGTGTCCCCGAACCAGGCGTCGTTGCTCACGTTGACGAGCAGGGCGGCGTCTCCGAGGGCGCGCGCGCTCTCCGCCCCGAACACGATCTCGTAGCAGATGGACGCCGCGATCTCGTGCGGACCTGGACCGGCGAGCAACGGCGGCTGCCGTGCGGGGCCCGCGGCGAAGCTGTCGGCGGGCAGGCCGAGGAAACGGGCGGCGGGCGCCAGGACCGGCTCGAAGGGCATGCGCTCGCCGAACGGGACCAGGTGGCGCTTGTGGTAGTAGACCGCCGCGGGCGGGCACGGGAGGCGGTCCTCCGGGGCCAGCTCCCGGTCCGGGGCGAAGACGCGTCCGGGGGGAAGGGAGGCCGAACCCCCGAGCCGGACGATGCTGTTGCGGGGGCGGGCCGCCTCCGGGTCCACGGTGAGCAGGCCCGCGAGCAGCACGTACCCGCCCCGCGCCGCCGCCGCCTCCATCTCACCGAGGAAGGTGCACACGAGGGACGCGTAGAACGGGAGGGCGGTCTCCGGCCAGACTACGAGGTCCGCTCCGGGATGCGCCGCCGTCGCGTCCGCGTAGCGCGCGAGCGCCGCCCGCCGCCCCGCCTCCGACCACTTCTCGTCCTGCGGCGCGTTGCCCTGCACCACCAGCACCCGCAGCGTCCCGCCCGCGTCCGCCCCCGCCCCCGACTCCGCGTCCGCGCCCGACTCCGCGCCCGCGTCCATCC
>CAZSPS010000316.1:0-3235 GCA_964608875.1 uncultured Ectothiorhodospiraceae bacterium | reverse complement strand
GTGCGCTGCGACACCCGCGCCGCCTGCTGCATCGAGTGGGTGACGAGGGCGATGGCGTACTGCTGGCGCAGCTCGTCGATCAGCTCCTCGATGCGGGCCGTCGCGATCGGGTCGAGGGCCGAGCACGGCTCGTCCATGAGGATGACCTCGGGGCTCACGGCGATGGCGCGCGCGATGCAAAGGCGCTGCTGCTGCCCGCCGGAAAGACCGGTGCCGGGCTGCTCCAGGCGGTCCTTCACCTCCTCCCACAGGCCGGCGCGCTCGAGGCTGCGCTGCACGATCTCGTCGGCGTCCGCGCGCGTCTCGGCGAGGCCGTGGATGCGCGGCCCGTAGGCCACGTTGTCGTAGATCGACTTCGGGAACGGGTTCGGCTTCTGGAACACCATCCCCACGCGCGCGCGCAGCAGCACCACGTCGAGCTTCGGATCGAAGATGTCCTGGCCGTCGAGCCGGATGGCGCCGGTCATGCGGCAGCCGTCGATGATGTCGTTCATGCGGTTCAGGCAGCGCAGGAACGTGGACTTGCCGCAGCCGGACGGCCCGACCAGGGCGATGACCTCGTTCGAGCCGATGTCGATGCTGACGTTCTCGATGCCCATCTTCTCGCCGTACCACACGCTCACCTCGCGCACCGTGATACGGGCGTTCGGCGAGTGCAGCTCGCCGACGGTCTCGAACGCCTCGCCGCCGGGCGCGGCCTCGCCCGCACGGGCGCCGGCGCCGGCGGCGAAGCCTCGGCGTGGGTCGGCGTGGGCCGCGGCCGCGTTCATCCGTTCCGTTCCCCCTTGCGCCCGTTCCGGCTCTGCCGGCGCCGCCGGCTCACCAGCGCCGCTCGAACCGCCGCCGGAGCACCACCGCCAGGCCGTTCATGGCCACGAGGAAGCCCAGCAGGACGACGATGGCGGCCGAGGTCCGCTCCACGAAGGCCCGCTCCGGGCTGTCCACCCACAGGAAGATCTGCACCGGCAGCACGGTCGCGGGGTCGAGCGGAGTATGCGGCACGTCGACGATGAACGCCACCATGCCGATCATCAGCAGCGGCGCCGTCTCGCCGAGCGCGCGCGCCATGCCGATGATGGCGCCGGTGAGGATGCCCGGCATCGCGAGCGGCAGCACGTGCTGCATCACGGTCTGCATGCGCGAGGCGCCGATCCCGAGCGCCGCCTCGCGCACCGAGGGCGGCACCGAGGCGAGCGCGGCGCGCCCGGCGATGATGACGGTGGGCAGGGTCATGAGGGCGAGCACCATGCCCCCCACCACCGGCACCGAGCGCGGCAGGCCGAAGAAGTTGAGGAACACCGCGAGCCCGAAGAGCCCGAACACGATGGAAGGCACTGCGGCGAGGTTATTGATGTTGACCTCGACGAAGTCGGTCCAGCGGTTGCGCGGCGCGAACTCCTCGAGGTACACCGCCGCCCCGACCCCCACCGGGAACGACAGCAGCAGGGTCACGAGCAGGGTGAGGGCGGAGCCGACCAGCGCCCCCCGGATGCCCGCGATCTCGGGCTCGCGCGAGTCGCCGGAGGCGAAGAAGGCGCGGTTGAAGCGCTTCTCGAGCGCGCCGCGGGCGGCGAGCCGGTCCACCATCTCCACCTGCCGGTCGCTGAGGCGGCGCGAGTCCTCGGCCCCGCCGCGGCCGATGTAGCCCTTGACCAGCATGTCCACGTCGTCGTCCGCGGGCAACCATACCGTGCGCGTGGTGCCGATGAGCGATGGGTCGGCGAGGACCGTCTCGCGCAGGTGGAAGGCCGCGCCGGGGCTGGTCAGCCCGTACAGCTGGCGGCGCGCGCGCCGCCCCTCGACCTCGGGGAAGGCGCCGCGCAGCGCGGCCTTGACCACCCCCCCGAAGTCGCCGGCGGCGATGGCCTCAGGGCGCCGCTCCCCCTCGGGGTCGAGCAGCGCGGGGTCGAAGTGGACCTCGAGGGCGATGAACGTCTGCTGCCAGGCGCTGTAGCCGTTGGCCACGATGGTGCCGAGGATGACGGCGAGGAACGCCCCGCCGAGCGCGAGCGCGATGCGGCCCGCCCAGCGCAAGCGCCGCTCGCTCGCGTAGCGCCGGCGAAGGCGCGCCTGGAAGCGCGGGCTCGCGGCCGGGCTCGAGCTCGGGCTCGGGTTCGGCCCCGCCGCCGCGCCGCCGCCCGCCGCCCGTCCGCCGTCCATGCGGGCGCCGCCGCCGCCCATGCCGCCCGCGTCACTCATAGCGTTCCCGGTAGCGCCGCACCACGTGCAGCGCGATCATGTTGAGGGCCAGGGTGACCAGGAACAGCACCAGCCCGAGCGCGAACGCCGCCAGCGTCTTGGGGCTGTCGAACTCCTGGTCGCCGACCAGCAGGGTCACGATCTGCGCGGTGACGGTGGTCACCGCCTCCAGCGGGTTCGCGGTCAGATTGGCGGCGAGGCCGGCCGCCATCACCACGATCATGGTCTCGCCGATGGCGCGCGACACCGCCAGCAGGAGGCTGCCCACGATGCCGGGCAGGGCGGCCGGCAGCACCACGTTGCGGATGGTCTCGGAGCGGGTCGCGCCGAGGCCGAGCGAGCCCTCGCGCAGCGACTGGGGCACGGCGTTGATCACGTCGTCGGACAGGGACGAGACGAAGGGGATGATCATGACCCCCATCACCAGCCCCGCCGCGAGGGCGCTCTGCGAAGCCACCTCGAGCCCCAGGAAGCCGCCCGCGTCGCGCACCGCGGGCGCCACCGCCAGCGCGGCGAAGAAACCGTACACCACGGTCGGGATGCCGGCCAGGATCTCGAGCAGCGGCTTGGCCACGGAGCGCAGCCGCGCACCCGCGTACTCCGCGAGGTAGATCGCGGACAGCAGGCCGACCGGCGCCGCCACCAGCATCGCCACGGCGGAGATGAGGAGCGTGCCCGCGAACAGCGGCACCATGCCGAACGCCCCCGACGCGCCCACCTGGTCGGAGCGGATCGCGGTCTGCGGGCTCCATTCGAGCCCGAACAGGAAGTCGGACGGGGCGACGCTCTGGAAGAAGCGGAAGGCCTCGAACAGCACCGACAGCACGATGCCGGCGGTGGTGAGGATGGCGACCACGGAGCTGGCGACGAGGAACGCCCGGATGGTGGCCTCGACGTGGTTGCGCGCGCGCAGGCGCGGCGAGATGCGCCGCCACGCGAGGCCGAGGCCCGAGAGCGCGGCCAGCGGCGCGAGCACGGTCAGGGCGAGTTGCCCGAGCCGGTCGAACGCGCGGTAGCGCTCGGCGGCCTCGACCAC
>CAZSPS010000315.1:0-9677 GCA_964608875.1 uncultured Ectothiorhodospiraceae bacterium | reverse complement strand
CGCCGCCCGCCACGCCGGCCACAGGCCCGCCGCGAGCCCGACCGCGGCCGCCAGCGCCACCGGCTCGGCCAGCCGCAGCGGCGCGACCTCGAGCGCCATGCTCCAGCCGAACGCCTGCCGGTTGACGACGTGCACCAGGATGGCGGCGAGCGCCACCCCGAGCGGCGCCGCGAGCACCCCCGCGACGGCGCCGACCACGGCGCCCTCCGCCCCCACCAGGAAGAAGAGGCCGCGCCGGGTGAGGCCGAGCGCGCGCAGCAGGGCGAGCTCCGGCGCGCGCTCGAGCCCCACCGCCAGCAGGGTCCCGAGCACGGCCGCGCCGGCGGCGAGCGCCGCGAGCCAGCGCAGCACCTCGGTCACCCGGAACGTGCGGTCGAATATCGCGAGCGAGGCCGCGCGCAGCTCGCCCGCGGAGCGCACCTCGAGCCCCGAGGGACCTGCGGCGGCGGCGAGCCGCGCGGCCGTATCGGCGGCGCCGGCGGAGCCGTCGAGCGCGAGCGCGAGGGAGTGCACGGGGGGCGGCCCCCAGTGCCGCGCCCAGGTCGCGGCCGACATGAGGGCGAAGCCGTGCTCGGAGGCGAAGTCCCGGTAGACCCCGGCGACCTCGAAGCGGCGCTCGCCGCCGGGGGTGCGGAGCCGGAGCCCCTCCCCCGCCGCCGCCGGACGGCGCGCGGCGAAGGGCTCCGACACCAGCACCGCGTCCTCCTCCCGGAAGCGGCGCCACACGGCCGCGGGCGCCGCCCCGCCGGACACGAGCCGGTAGCCCGGGTCGCGCCGCGAGTCGAGCACCGCCACCCGCACCTCGCCCTCCCCCGAGCGCACCCGCGTGCGGAAGCGGCGGCCCGCCTCGCGCACCCCCGGCACCGCCGCGAGCCGGTCCGCGAGCGCGGGCTCGATGAGCCGGTGGCCGCCCACCCCGGCGCGCCCCCCCGCGGCCGGGCGCGAGACGTAGAAGTCCGCATCGAGCGCATCCCCGAGCCAGGCCTCGACCTCGCCGCGGAAGCTCTCGACCATGACGGAGACCCCGACGAGCGCGGCGAGGGCGATGGCGAGCGCCGCCG
Source organism: uncultured Ectothiorhodospiraceae bacterium (assembly GCA_964608875.1). Lineage (GTDB taxonomy): Bacteria > Pseudomonadota > Gammaproteobacteria > HK1 > HK1 > JAJDXW01. The sequence continues at coordinate 8,616 of CAZSPS010000315.1, read as the reverse complement.
CCGCCACCCCGGTGCGGCTCGCCGCGCCCGCCGCCGAGCGCGCCGCGAGGCGCACCAGGGGAGGCAGCCGGCCGAGGCCGCGCAGCGCCCCGATCCGCACCGCCGCGGGCGCGGCCAGGGCGCCCGCCGCGAGCGCCGCCCCGAGCCCCGCGTACCCGTAGCGCCCGGACCAGAGGCTGAAGCCGGCGAAGGCCGCGCACACCGCCGCCGCCGCGAGCCCCCGGCGCGCGAAGCGCCGCACCCGCGCCTCGACGTGCGAGCGGCGCATCGCGGGCCAGGGCCAGACCGCCGCCGCCTCGCGCGCGGCCGGCAGGGCGGCGAGCACAGCCGCCCCGGCGCCGAGCGCGGCCGCCGCCGCGGCCGGCCCCGCACCGGCCGGCGCCCCCTGCAGGGCGGTGACGAAGTAGAGGTCGTTGACGGTGCGAAGGACGAGCCGCGTGAGCCCGTCCGCGAGCGCCGCCCCGAGCGCGCCGCCCGCCGCCCCGCCGAGCGCACCGAGGACCGCCGCCTCCGCGAGCACCCCCCGGAAGAGCTCGCCGCGGGTCGCGCCGAGCGCCCGCAGCACGCCCAGGGTCTCGCGGCGCTGGAGCACGAGGAAGGTGACGGCGTTGTAGACCAGCAGCCCCGCGACGACGAGCGCGAGGAGGCTCAGCATCCGCAGGTTGAACTCGAACGCGCGCGTCATCTCCGCCGCCGCGCGCGCGCGTGCGCCGGCCGGGGCGAGGAAGGCGCCCGCGGGCAGCGCCGCCCGCACCCGCTCCGGGTCCCCTTCGACCACGAGGTCGATCCGGCTGAGCCGCCCGCGCGCGTCCAGCACCTCCTGCGCGGTGGCGACGTCGGTCACCAGGAGGCCCGCGAGCGCCGCCCGCGCGAAAGGGTCCTCCTCCGGCAGCGTCGCCGCCAGGGTCAGCTCGTGCGTGCGCCCGCCCGCCTCCACCCGGAAGCGCTCGCCGGGGGCGGGGGCCCCGAGGGCGCGCGCGGTCGAGGCGGCGAGGACCGCCGCGCCGGGCCGGCTCATGAGCACCGGGCCGCCGCGGGCGAAGGTGCGGAAGTAGCGGTCCGCCACCGGATCGATGCCGACCAGGAGCAGCACCCGCGGCGTCCCCTCCCCGCCCTCGCCCGCCGCGCGCGCCGTCACGTAGTCGCTCACGATGGGCGCGGCGCGCACCCCGAGCCCGCGGCGGCGGAGCGCCGGGTAGAGCGATTCGGGCAGCCCCCGCGGCCCGCCTTCCACCACGTGCGTGGCGCGTCCGGCCACCGCCTGGTTCGAGAGCGCGAAGGCCTTGCGCGCGGACTCGACCGCCGTGCCCATCCCTGAGGCGACCGCGGTCCCGAGCGCGATGCCGGCGACGGCCGAGCCCGCCTGCCACGGATGGCGGCGGGCGAGGCGGAGCGCGGCCCGCGGCGCGAGCCCGATCACACCGCCGCCGCGAGCGCGAGCCGGCGCCCGGCGACGACGTGCACCTCGTCCCCGATCCGCGCCGCCTCCTCGCTGTGCGTCGCCAGCACCACCGCCACCCCCGACTCGCGCGCGAGCCCGGCCAGCAGGGCGAGGATGCGGTCCGCGTGCTCCCGGTCGAGCGCCCCGGTCGGCTCGTCGGCGAGCACCAGGGCGGGCCGGTGCACGAGGGCGCGGGCCACCGCCGCGCGCTGCTGCTCGCCGCCCGAGAGCCGGTCGGGGTAGTCCCCGGCCCGCGCGCCGAGCCCCGTGCGTTCGAGCCACGCGCGCGCCGTCTCGCCGGCGGCGCGCGCCGGCTCGCCCCCGAGGTCGAGCGGCAGGCGCACGTTCTCGAGCACCGTCAAGGTCGGCACGAGGTTGAAGAACTGGAAGACGAAGCCGATGCGGCGGCGGCGGAGCAAGGTGCGGGCGCGGTCGCCGAGGGCGCCGAGGGACACCCCCTCGACCCGCACCTCGCCCTCGTCGGGGGGCTCCAGCCCGGCCGCGAGATGGAGCAGCGTGGACTTGCCGCTGCCGCTCGGCCCCATGATCGCCGCGATGCGCCCGCGCGGCACGGCGAGGCGCGCGCCCTCGAACAGGCGCCGCCGCCCGCCCGCCGGCTCGGGGAAGCCCTTGCACACCCCGGAGAGCTCGAGCGCGAGGGGGAGGTCCGCCATGCCCCCATCATAAGCCCCGGCCCCGGCGCCGGCCCCGATGTCCGCCGGACGGCGGGCCGTCAGGCGGGCTCCAGCGCGAACAGCTCGCGCAAGCCCCCCTTGAGCTCCAGCCGCTCGCGCACGGCGAAGCGGGCGCGCACCTCGGACTCGAAGTTGCGGGCGGTGTAGTCGGCGTAGTCCTCGCGCTTGTGCTCGAGGAGCGTTCGGAACATCTCGTCGTCGCGCCCGACGAACTCGAGGATGCACGCCGCGTCGAGGCTCCGCAGCCAGTCGAGGAACAGCGGCAGCGGGATGTTCGCCGCCACGCGCACGTGGTGGATGAGGGCGAGGCCGAGCACCAGGTCGGGACTTCGCCGCCGGTCGAACGCCGGGCGCTCGCGGCCCGCCCAGCCCTGCCCCGGCGAGAGGTTGGCGAGGTCCATCACCAGGGGCACGACGTTGCGCGGCCCGCTCGTGCGCAGCTCGCGGTACAGCAGCTCGACCGCGTCCGGGTCGCCGTCCACGGCCACGACCGTGCCCGAGTGCGCGGCGGCGATGCGCGCGAACGTGCCGGTGTTGGCGCCGAGGTCCCAGGTGAGGCCCGGGCGGAGCGCCGCCGCGTGCCGCCGCACGAACTCGCGCTTGCGCTCGAAGTCGGCCGCATCGTAGGAATGGCTGCCGGCGTACTGCGACCAGAGCGAATGCGCGGGCTTGCGGGACAGCCCGCCGACGAGCCGTTCGAGGCTGTCGAGCAGCGCCAGCAGCACCGTCTGCGACTGCCGCCGGGGGGCCGCCTGCGGCGCCGCCTGCGCCGCGGGCGCGCCGCGCCGGTGGACGCGGCGCTCGGCCATGGCGGGGAACCAGACGTGGGACGGGACGCCGCGCTTGAAACGCCGCCACCCGTAGAAGTAGCGGTTCGCCTCTTCGGGCGGGATGCCCTCGAGACGCGAGCGCAGCAGCGGCTGGAACGCGACGCCCAAGTGCGCCGCCAGCAACAGCGGGGTCAGGAAGGAGGCGCAGAACTGGCGGTAGCCCCGCCAGTACTCGCCGTCCTCGCGGGGCGCGAACGACGGCACGTCGATGAACACCGGCCGCACCCCGGCCCACTGCACGTTGAACGGGGTCGCGTCCTTGAGCAGCCATCCGTGCTCGGCGGCCTTGCGCAGCACCCGCAGTTGCAGCAGCGCCGCGTCCTTGAGCATCGAGAACGGCCACTCGTAGGGCCAGGTCACGAAGTCCACCGGCTCGTGCTCCGCCACCGCGCTCCAACCGTCGGCCATGACGGAGCGGGCGCCGGCGGACGCGGGATCGAGGAGCTTCGTCGCCACCACCTCGCCGGCGGCGCTCAGCCGTCCGAAGAAGGGTTCGGCGAGCAGCCTTTCCAGGGTGCCGGCGGCGGCCGGGTTCAGCCCGCGAACGATGCGCTCTTTCCCGTCCGCCTCGAGGACCCGGTAGACACGCCCGCCCGGGTCCTTGAACGACCCGCCGTCAACCCTGGCGTTCTCTGTCACCGCTCCCGCCATCCGCGGCGCCGCCCTCCTCCGCCGGCTCCTCGCCGCCGCCGAAGACGCGGCGCTTGAAACGGCCGAACCACCCCCGGACGACGTAGCCGGCGGCCGCCAGGAAGCCCAGCACGGAGGTGATGACGAAACCGGCCGTGCCGGGATCGACGTAGGCGTGCGCCGTTGCCGGCGCGCTCACGAGCGCAATGGCGGCGAGCGCCGGAGCGCGCCACGATGGCCTATTCATACAGGAACTCCCCGTAGTCGAGATCGAAGCCAGGGGGAATTTTGCCATACCTCGGAGACGGGCCTTGCCGCGGCGCGACGAGCGCGCCCTCTCCGCCGGACAGGCAGCGGAGCAGGGCGTGGACGGCGTCGAGGACGGTCATCCAGCCCTTGGCCGACGCCTCGTCGAGCCAGGGGGCGCACGCGTCGCGGGGCCAGACCCCGCCCAGGACTCCGTAGTGGTCCCGCACGACGAACCTCGGATCGTCCTCGAACTCGACTCCCTGGGACACGAAGGGGCCGTGGTCGCCGTACACCAGGAGGATCGCGCCGGGGTCGCTGCGTTCGAGGTGGCGGACGATCCGCCGGAGGTAACCGTTCGCCCTTGCGAGGTTCTTGAGGTAGCGCTTCCTGAACCGCTCGCGCGTGCTCGCGTCGTCGTGGCGGAACGACCCCCACGTATGCCCCGGATCGAGCAGATGGGCCATCACGAACTGCGGCCCGTCCCTGGCGCTCGCCTTCAGGATCTCCTCGACGGTCGCTTCCCTTTGCACGTCGCCCCAGCGGTTTTCCCGGTTGTTCCAGTGGTGCTTCGTGTCGATCCGGCAGTAGCCCCAGAAGGCCCAGTCCCGCACGCGGGGCTCGAGCTTCCCGCAGACGGTGTTCTCCACGAACCTCACGTAGCGGTCGATCCAGGGGCCCTTGCGCTTCCCGAAGTAGCCGTCCACGTAGATCGAGGTCGTCTCGTAGCCGTTACGGCGCAGGATGCCGAGCAGGGGGCTCGGATTGAGGCCGGAGAAGAGGTAGGGATTGGAGTGCCTGCCTTTCTTTCTCAGCATGCTCCTTTGCGAGTGGTACACCTCGGGCTCCAGGGCGAGCACCATCTGCAGGCTGTGCTTGGTTGGCACGGCGTCGGCGAAGAAGTTGGGAAAGCGGCGCAGCCCTGCGTCGAAGCGGTCGTGGAAGCGGCTGCTCTCGACCCCGAGGTGCTTGCGGAGCAGCGAACGCGGGATGAGGGACTCGAACGAGATGAAGTAGAGGTTCGGGGTCCGCAGGAAGGAGACGTCGCGGATGTTCGATACGTCTCCCGGCGCCGGGCTGCGGTCCGCGAGCGCGAGGTCCTTGCCGGCGACCGCCCCGATGCCGATCAGCGCCGCCGCCGTCAGCGCGGCGCCGCCCCACCGCACCTCGTCGATGACGCGCAAGGCCACGAACAGCCCCGCGCCGGCCATGGCGCACAGCAGGACGAGGAGCGCCCGGTTGCCGGCGAGCCAGAGATCGGTGTGCACGACGTACGCGCTCACCACGCCGGCCAGCACGATCAGCGTCAGGGCGGCGTTGGCCGCGTTGTTGCCGCGCAGCGCGAACAGGGCGCCGGCCGGCGCGGCGACGTGGAACGCAGCGCCCAAGGCGAGGACGTTCCTCAGGTCGTAGTCGGAAAAAGCCTCCCGCGACGACGTCCAGGCGGCGGCGAAGGCGAGCGCCGCGAGCGAGAAGGCGAATGCGAACTTGAGCGCCGCCGCCTGCAGGCGCCGCGGGGCGCCGGGCGGGCGGGCGGAAGCGGCGCCTTTCATGCCGGACGTTTCGCCGCGGCCCCGTGCGCGGATCCGGGTCCGGATCCGGGGCCGCCGCTCGCCGGAGCCCGGAACGCGCTGCGGACGGCGATCGCTCCGGACATGGACGCCTCTCGTGGACCCTGCATGGGAGTCGGCAGTGTAGCAAAGGGGTCCCGGAGCGGACGGCGCCGCGCGCCTTCGCACGCGGCGCGGCCGGTTGCGGGACCCCGGCGGCGCCCTCTATGCTAGCGCCCCGCACCCGCGGCGGGGCTCGCGGCCCGCCGCCCCGCGCGCGCCCCGCGACACGGAGACGACCCCCATGGCCGACCTCGCGCCGCCCGCCGAAGCGCCGCTTCGCCCCACGGACGGCGGATCGCCGCCGCCGGCGCCGGCCTTCGACCCCGGACAGCGGATCGAGGGCTTCGACGACGAGCTCGCCGCCGCCATCCGGGCCGAGGCCGAGCGCCAGGAGCGCCACCTCGAGCTCATCGCCTCGGAGAACTACGCGAGCCCGCGCGTGCTCGAGGCCCAGGGCTCGGTGCTCACCAACAAGTACGCCGAAGGCTATCCGGGGCGCCGCTACTACGCGGGCTGCGAGTTCGTGGACACGGCCGAGACGCTCGCCGTCGAGCGGGCGAAGCGCCTGTTCGGGGCGGACTACGCCAACGTGCAGCCGCACTCGGGCTCCCAGGCCAACGCCGCCGCCTACCTCGCCCTCGCCGAGCCGGGCGACACCATCCTCGGCATGAGCCTCGCCGAGGGCGGGCACCTGACGCACGGCTCGCCGGTCAACTTCTCCGGCCAGGTCTTCCGCTCCGTGCAGTACGGGCTCGACCCCGAGAGCGGGCGCATCGACTACGACCGGGCCGAGGCCCTCGCCCGCGAGCACCGCCCGCGCATCGTCGTGGCCGGCTTCTCCGCGTACTCGCGGCTGGTCGACTGGGAGCGCTTCCGGGCCATCGCCGACGAGGTGGGCGCGTACCTGGTGGCGGACGTGGCCCACATCGCGGGCCTCATCGCGGCCGGGCTCCATCCGAGCCCCGTGCCGATCGCCGACGTGACCACCAGCACCACCCACAAGACCCTGCGCGGCCCCCGCGGCGGGCTGCTGCTCGCGCGCGCCAACCCCGAGGTCGAGAAGCGCCTGTCGTCCATCGTCTTCCCCGGCATGCAGGGCGGCCCCCTGATGCACGCCATCGCGGCCAAGGCGGTCGCGTTCCGGGAAGCGATGGAGCCCGGCTTCCGCGCCTACCAGCAGGCGGTCCTGGACAACGCGCGCGCGATGGCCACGACCGTCGAGGCGCGCAGCTACCCCATCGTGTCCGGGGGCACCGACAACCACCTGATGCTGGTCGACCTCCGCCGCCACGGCGACGGCGGCCTCACCGGACGCGACGCGGAGGCCGCGCTCGGGCGCGCCCGCATCACGGTCAACAAGAACATGGTGCCGGGCGATCCGAGGTCGCCCTTCGTGACCAGCGGCCTCAGGGTCGGGACCCCGGCCATCACCACCCGCGGCATGGGCCGGGAGGAGGCGGTGGAGGTCGCGCAACGGCTGTGCGACGTGCTCGACCGCCCGCACGACGAGGCCGCGCTCGCGGAGGTGCGCGAGGCGGTCGCGGCGCTCTGCCGGCGCTTCCCCGTCTACCGGCACTGACCCGCCCGTGCGCTGCCCGTACTGCTCGTCGGGAGACAGTCGGGTCGTCGATTCGCGCATCGCCCCGGACGGGGCCGAGGTGCGCCGCCGACGCGAGTGCGGCGAGTGCGGCGGGCGTTTCACCTCCTACGAGAGAGTGGCGGAGTCGCTGCCGCGGGTCGTCAAGCGGAGCGGCGACCGCGTCCCCTTCGACGAGAACCGCCTGCGGAGAGGAATGCAGAGGGCGTGCGAGAAGCGTGAAGTGCCCTCTCCCGTGATCGAGGCGGCGGTCGGGCGGATCCGTCAACGGCTCTCGGACGGAGGAAGCCGGGACGTGCCGTCCGGGCGGATCGGGGAGTTGGTCATGGCCGAGCTGCAGGGGCTGGACTGGGTGGCCTACTTGCAGTTCGCCCTGGTGCACCGCCGGTTCGGGAACGTCGCCGGGTTCCTGGCGGAGGTGGAGGCGCTCGCGAGCCGGCCGCAGCCCGGGGAACCCGGCGACCAGTTGCCGCTCCTCCCGCAGGACGAAGCCGAAGACCCGGACGGGGGCGCGGGCCGGAACGGGAACGGGGCCGAAGACCGGGACGGTGGCGGATGAGCGGGCACGAATCCCTGTTCCTGGAGCGCGCCTTCGCCCTCGCCCGCCGCGGACTCTTCACCGCCCATCCGAACCCGCGCGTGGGCTGCGTGATCGTGCGCGGCGGGGAGGTGGTGGGCGAAGGCTGGCACCGGGCCGCGGGCGAGGCGCACGCCGAGGTCCACGCGCTCGCCGCAGCCGGGGAGCGTGCGCGCGGCGCGACCGTCTACGTCTCGCTCGAGCCCTGCTGCCACGAGGGCCGCACCCCCGCCTGCACCGAGGCCCTGGTCCGGGCCGGGGTGGCGCGCGTGGTGGCCGCCGCCGAGGACCCCGACCCGCGGGTGTCCGGGCGCGGCTTCGAGCGGCTGCGCGCGGCCGGGATCGAGGCCGGCCCGGTCCGCTCGGAGCGGCTCGCGCGGGCGGCGGCCGAGCTGAACCCGGGCTTCGTGAAGCGGACCGCATGCGGGCGGCCCTTCGTGCGGGTGAAGCTGGCCGCGAGCCTCGATGGGCGCACGGCCCTCCCCGGCGGAGAGAGCCGCTGGATCACCGGCCCCGAGGCCCGGCGCGACGTGCAGCGGTGGCGCGCGCGGGCCGGGGCGCTCCTCACCGGCATCGGCACGGTGCGCGCCGACGACCCCCGCCTCACCGTGCGCCCGCGCGAGCTCGAGCTGCGCGACACCGGGGCGGGGCCGGAAGCGGCCCCGGACCCGGAGCGCCTGCTGCGGGTAGTGGCCGACGCACGCCTCGAGACCCCGCCCACCGCCGCCCTCTTCGCCTCCGCCGCCCCGGTGCTCGTCGCCGCCTCCGCAGGCGCGGACGAGGGACGCCGGGCGGCCCTCGCCGCGTCCGGAGCGGAGATCGCGGCGTTCGACGCGCCGGGGGATGCGGTCGACCTCCCCGCCCTCCTCGCCCATCTCGGCGAGCGCGGTATCAACGAGGTCCATACCGAGTGCGGCCCCCGCCTCGCCGGGGCGCTCTTCCAGGCGGGGTGCGCGGACGAGCTCCTGCTCTACTGCGCCCCCACCC
>CAZSPS010000314.1:0-3319 GCA_964608875.1 uncultured Ectothiorhodospiraceae bacterium | reverse complement strand
CTCCACTTGCGAGCGCCCGCCCCGCCGGGGCCGCGGGCGCCCCGGCCGGCAGTGCGCACGGCCGCGACCGATCCTCGGGGCCGATGCACATCCTCCTCAGCAACGACGACGGCTACCGGGCGCCCGGCCTGCGCACCCTCTACGAGGTCCTGTCGCGGCGCTGGAGGATCAGCGTAGCGGCGCCGGACCGCGACCGCAGCGGCGCGAGCAACTCGCTGACCTTGCGCAACCCCCTGCGGGCGGACCGGCGCGAGGACGACTTCATCGTCATCGAAGGCACCCCCACCGACTGCGTGCACCTCGCGCTCACGGGCCTGCTCGAGGAGACCCCGGACCTCGTGGTGTCGGGGATCAACGCGGGCGGGAACCTCGGCGACGACGTGCTGTACTCGGGGACGGTGGCGGCCGCCCTCGAAGGCCGTCATCTCGGCCTGCCCGCCATCGCCGTCTCCCTGGTGGGGGAGGACCCCCGGCACTACGATACGGCGGCCGGGGTGGTGGAGCGGCTGCTCGACAACCTCCACCAGGGCTCCATCCCGCCCGGCACGGTCCTCAACGTGAACGTGCCGGACCTCCCGGCGGATCGGCTCCGGGGCGCGCGCGCCACCCGCCTCGGGCACCGTCACCGCTCCCGCCCCGCCGTCGCCGCCCAGGACCCGGCCGGCCGCCGGGTCTACTGGTTCGGCGAAGCCGGCGACGCGCGCGACCGCGCCCCGGGCACCGACTTCCACACCGTGGAGGAGGGCTTCGTGTCGGTGACCCCGCTGCACGCGGACCTGACCCGGCACCGGGAGCTCGATACCATCGCCACATGGCTCCGGGAAACCGCCCTCGGCTGAAGCGCCGCCGCGCCGCGCGCGGCACGGCCGGCGCGGCGGCGGCGGTCCTGCTGCTGTTCCTCGCGGCGGTGCTCGCCGGATGCGCGGGGCCGCAGTCCGGGAGCGGGCGTCCCGGCGTGCGCGACGCGCGCCTGCCCGCGGCGCACGTGGTGCGCAAGGGCGACACCCTGTCCGCCATCGCCTGGCGGTACGGCCTCGACTACCGCTCCATCGCCGGCTGGAACGGCATCCCGCCCCCCTACGTCATCCATCCGGGGCAGCGCCTGCGGCTACGCGGCGCCGCCCCCCGCAACGCGGCGCCGGGGAAGCCGGCGAAGCCCGGCGCCGCCCGGCGCGAGCCCCCGCCGCCCGCGGCGCCCGTCAAGGGCTGGACGTGGCCCGCCCAAGGCAAGCTCCTCAACCGGTTCGACGGCTCCAAGCACGTCGGCATCGACATCGCCGGCCGGAGCGGACAGCCGGTGAAGGCCGCCGCCGCCGGGCGCGTGGTCTACGTCGGCACCGGACTCGTCGGATACGGGCGGGTGGTCATCATCAAGCACAACCGGCGGCTGCTGTCCGCGTATGGCCACAACCGCCGCAACCTCGTGAAGGAAGGGCAGACGGTGCGGGCCGGGCAGCAGATCGCCGAGATGGGGAGCACGGGCGCGGACCGGGTCAAGCTCCGCTTCGAGGTCCGCCGGGACGGGAAGCCGCGGGACCCTCTCGGCTACCTGCCCCGTTGAGCAGCAGCCCCGCCGCCACCTGCCGCCCTTCGGCCGCGAGCACGTTCCAGGTGCGGCACGCGGCGGCGGTGTCCATCACCTCGAGCCCGACCCCGCGCTCGGCGAAGGGGCGCAGGAGCCCGGACGCGGGGAACGCCTGCCGCTCGCCGGTCCCGAGCAGGACCACCTCCGGGGCGGGCTCGAGGAGCAGCCGGCGCAGGTGCTCTTCGGCGAGCTCGGCGACGGTGGCGGGGGGCCACGGTTCGAGCGTCCCGTCCGCGCGCAGGACGGCGCTGCGGCGCACGACCTCGCCGCCGAGCGCGAACCAGCCCGCGCCGTAGGAGGTGACGCGCACCGCGCCCGCCTCTGCATGCAGCTTCATCGTCGCCTCCGTCCGGCGGACGCCGCCGCGCGAGGGCGCACTATACGCGAGCGGTCACTATAATCGCGCCCCGTTCCCCACCCCACACACTCCGGCGGCACCCACCCCATGCGCATCGTCCTGCTCGGCAGCCCCGGCTCGGGCAAAGGCACCCAGGCCGAATTCCTCACCCGCCACTTCGGCATCCCCCAGGTCTCGACCGGCGACATGCTGCGGGCCGCAGTCCGGGAAGGCAGCGAGCTCGGACGCCGGGCGAAGAGCATCATGGACGCGGGCGAGCTGGTCCCCGACGACCTGATGGTGGCCCTGGTGCGCGAGCGCCTCGCCCGCCCGGACTGCGAGGGCGGCTTCGTGCTGGACGGGTTCCCGCGCACCATCCCCCAGGCCGAGGCGCTGCACGACACGGGGACCGGCCTCGATGCGGCGGTGGAGGTGACGGTGGACGACGAGGAGATCGTGCGGCGCATGAGCGGGCGCCGGGTGCACCCCGCCTCCGGCCGCGTGTACCACGTCGAGCACCGTCCGCCGCGGGTGGAGGGGTGCGACGACGAGACCGGAGAGCCGCTCGTCCAGCGCGACGACGACCGCGAGGAGACGGTGCGCAACCGCCTCGCGGTCTACCGCAAGCAGACCGCCCCCGTCGCCGGCTACTACCGCGAGCGTGCGGACCGGGGGCGGCTGCGCTTCGCGCGCATCGACGGGGCGGGCGAGGTCGAAGAGGTCCGCGCCCGGCTCCTCGAGGCCCTGGCCGGCTGAAGCCCCCTCCCCTCCCTCGCTCCCGCGCCGGGAGAGCCCGCAGGCGGGCGGCTACTGCCCGCCGGCCTTCTCGAAGAAGAAGCGGTCGCCGACCCGGTTCTTCAGCTCGTGGGACTTCGGAGCGATGTAGTTCGTGACCTGCTTGGTGTGCCCCTCCCGGTACACCACCAGGCAATCGTACCGGCCGAACTTGTGGAAGATGCCGTCGGAGACCTCGTTCTCTTCGAGGTAGCGCCGAATGGGCCTCCCCCGCAACCGCCTGTTCACGGTGGCCGCTATCCTGCCGGACGATACGCCGGGATAGGCATAGGGGGGCTCCACCCCGGGGAAGACGGCGACGTCCTCCTTCAGCGCTTCGAGGGCCCGCAGGTCCTTGCGCGGCAGCCCGATGGCGGCGGTGGCGCCGCATCGTTGGACGGCCCGGCCGATCTGCTTGAAGAACTGGTCGTGCAGGGACGGCATCGAGAGCGCGAGGTACGCCCCGCACGCCAGCACGGCCGCCATCGAGCCGGCGGCGGCGCCCTTGGCGAGCAACGGCCGCTCGGCCGGGATCCTGCGCACGAGGTCGCCGGCGCACAAGGCGGCGACGAAGCTCATGGCGACGTAGGCGGAAGCCATGTTGCGCGGGAAGTAGTGGGCGG
>CAZSPS010000313.1:0-4239 GCA_964608875.1 uncultured Ectothiorhodospiraceae bacterium | reverse complement strand
CGTGGGCGACCTGCTCGAACGGCTGCCGGGCAAGAGGCTCGCCGCCGCCTGCGCCGCGCCCGCGCTGCTGCTGGCGTTCCTCGCGGGCGGCGCGCATCTGCTGTGGCAGACGAAGCCGCTGAAGGAGGCCTTCTTCGAGGAGCTCCGCGGCTTCGGCCTCTCGGGATGCGGCAGCCTGGCCGCGATCGGGCTCGCGGAGCGCGACGTCCGCACCCTGCGGGAGATCGGCGTCGGCGGCGAGGTCGCGGAATTCCCCCTGCCCGCCGGCGATGGGCGCGGCGAGGAGGCGTTTGCGAAGTACCACGAGTACGAATGCCTGGCCGTCCGGCGCGGGGGCGGCGCCGGCGCGAGGCGCCTCGCCAACTCCTTCGCCCCCAGGTACTTCCGGGTGCGAAAGCGCGTCGGCCGGTTCTTCTTCTTCGTCGCCGCGCCGCCGGCGCCCGTGGACCTCGCGGCCACCGGCGGGGAGGAGTCGATCACGCTGTCCTGGAACACCCCGTTCCGGCCCGAGGCCGCGCGCGACCGGTTCCGGTCGAAGCCGGTCGCGGTCGCCGGCTACCAGATTCGCCTGAAGGCGGGTTACGCGGACTGGAGGGGGTGGAGGACCGTCCGGGAATACGAGACCGAAGGGCGGTCGAACCGCCTCGTGCTGCGGGGCCTTCGCGGCGGTGTGGACCATCGGTTCCGGTTGCGGGCGAGATACGGCGACGGCTTCGGGGAATGGGGGCCATACGCCGCGGTCTCGGCGACGCCGCGCGAGCGGCCCTGACCTCGGCGGGAGAGTGCGGGTGGCGGAAACGCGCGGCGGGGCGGTCCAGGGAGAGGCGGGTCGGCGGGTCCGGCGCCGGCTGCGGCTCCCGGGGAGAGGCGGCGACGGGCGGGTTGCGAAGCGCATCCTGCGCGCGGCCGGCTCCCGGTATGCGGCCCTCGCGCTCGTCGCCTTCTTCTTCGGGACGACGGCGCTCTGGCTCCTCAATGCGCTCGACCTCATCGTCAGGAACCCGCATGGCGACGAGCCGACCACGCTGATCAAGGGCATCGGGTCGCTGACGCCTCCCCACGAGGTCGGCGACGTGAGGGTCGGCGAGACCAACCGGTGGTTCGCGCGGCTCCTCCATCCCGCCGGGGTCCTCTACATGGAGCTGAGCGGCCACGTGGAGGGCGGCGAAGCCGATGCCGGCGCCGACGCGAAGGACGGGCGGGCGGCGCCCTGGCCCGTCTACGCCGGCCACTCGTATCTCGAGCGACGCTTCACCCACCCGAGCGACATGGTCCCGGACCCCAACATCCAGGACTACGTGTTCTTCATGCGGCTCGCCTTCGGCCTCCTCGCCGCCGCCAGCTTCTGCCTGCTCCTGTGGGCGCTGTTCGGGCGCTTCGGGTTCGCGGCCGCCGCCGCCTACGGCGGCCTGGTGCTGGGCAACTGGCTCGTATTCGACCAGTTCCGGAAGTTCTACTCGGAAACGACGATGTTCATCCTCTTCAACCTGGCCGCGGCCCTCTATCTCCGCTACGCCGGCGGCGGCGTCGGCGGCAACGGCAACGGCAACGGCGGCACCGCCGGCGGCGGCGGGCGGGCGGCGGCCCCGCCCCTGTCCCTGTGGACCGCCGCCGGATTCGGACTCTTCTGCGCCGCCGCCCTCTCGACCAAGCTCTCCGGCTTCATCATCGCCGCCCTGCTCGCCTGCACGCTGCTGGTCAACGTGCGGCGGGGGCGGCGGCACGACCCGGCGCCCCGCATCGAAGTCTGGCTCGCGTCCTTCCTCGCGTTCCTCTACCTCATCAACGTGCCGTTCGCGGGCTCCGTGTTCGAATGGGTCAACGAGACGCTGCACAACGTCTACCACTACGCCTCCAGGCATCGCATCAATCTGAACTCGAATTTCTACCTGCCTCTGGAGGACGGTACGGGGCTCTTCGAGTTGCTGTCGTCGGTTTCCGGCATCGGCCCGCTCATCCTGCTGTCGTTCCCGGCCGCGCTGCTGTGGCTCGCCCTGCCTCCGAGACGCGCGCTGATCCCCGTCTACGTGCTGGGAGCGGCGGTCGTCCTGGCCGCTTCGTCCTTCTCGAACCAGATGTTCTACCTGATCCGCAACTTCGCTTCGCTCTACGTGGCCATGTGCTTCGTCGTCGCCGTCGCCGTGGGCGACCTGCTCGAACGGCTGCCGGGGAGGAGGCTCGCCGCCGCCTGCGCCGCACCCGCGCTGCTGCTGGCGTTCCTCGCGGGCGGCGCGCAGCTCCTGTGGCAGACGAAGCCCGCGAAGGAAGCCTTCTTCGAGGAGCTCCGCGGCCACGGCCTCGACCGATGCAGCAGCCTCGCCGTGATCGGGCTTGCGGAGCGCGATGTCCGCACCCTGCGGGAGATCGGCGCCGGCGGCGAGGTGGCCGCATTCCCGCCGCCCCCCTACGAGGAGGGCGGGGAGGAGGCGTTCGCGAAGTCCCACGAGTACCAGTGCCTGGTCGTCCGGCGCGAGGGCGGCGCCGGGGTCAGGCAGCTCACCAACTTCCTCGCCCCCAGGTACTACCGGGTGCGAAGGCGCATCGGCGAGCTCTTCTTCTTCGTCGTCTCGCCACCGCCGCCCTCGGACCTGGCGGCCACCGCCGGGGCGGGGTCGATCGCGCTGTCCTGGACCACTCCGTTCCAGCCGGAAGCCGGCCGCAGCCGGTTCCGGTTGCGACCGGTCGAGACCACCTACCAGCTCCGCCTGCGGGCGGAATCCGGCGGCTGGGGGGAGTGGCGAGACGTCCGGGAATACGAATACGAACGCGAGGGGCGGTCGAACCGTCTCGTGCTGAGGGGCCTTCGCGCCAGGGTAAGATATTACGCCCAGCTGCGGGGGAGATACGACGGCGGCTTCGAGGTCTCGGGGTTCCCCGCCGAAGTCTCAGCGAAGCCGCTCCGGCGGCCCTGACGCCGACGGAGAGCGCGAGTGGCCGAAACGCAGGGCGGGGCAATCCAGGGAGAGGCCGGGCGGCGGGCCCGGCCGCGTCTCCCGGGGGGAGGCGGCGGCGGGCGGATCCCGGAGCTGATCGGGCGCCTGTCCGCCTCCCGGTATGCGGCCCTCGCGCTCGTCGCCTTCTTCTTCGGAACGTCGGCGGCCTGGATCCACAATGCGGCCAGCCACCATATCCAGGGCGCCCATCTCGACGAGAACCACACGCTGTTGCGGGGGGTCAGGGACCTGGTCCCCCCTCCCAAGGGGTCCAACGCCAGGGTCGGCGAGATCAACCGGTGGTTCACGAGGCTCCTCTATCCGGGCGGCGTCTACTACATGAACAAGCGCATGGGCGCCGGCGCCGACATGGCCAAGAAGCGGGGATGGGAGCAACACAGGTTCTACTATCCGGGCGGCTACTACCTCCAAAGGCACTTCGGGAATACGGGCGCGGTTTCCTGGGACCCCAACCTCCAGGACTTCACGTTCTTCATGCGGGTCGCCTTCAACCTCATCGCCGTCGGCTGCTTCTGCCTGGCCCTTTGGACGTTGTGCGGGCGCTTCGGACTCCCGGCCGCCGCCGTCTACGGCAGCCTGGTGCTGGGCAGCCCGCTCGTATTCGACCAGCTGCACCGGTTCTACACCGAGACGACGATGTTCATCGTCTTCAACCTCGCCGCCGCCCTCTACGTCCGCTACGGCCTGACGCGGCCGTATCCCCTGTCGCTTCGCATCGCCGCCTGGATCGGCGCGCTCTCCGCCGCCGCCCTGTCGGTCAAGCTCACCGGGTTCATGATCGCCGCCATGCTCGGCTGCATGCTGATCGCCGGCCTGTGGAAGCATCGGCAGGACCTGAACCCGATGCCCCGCATCGAGATCTACCTCCTGTCCTTGCTGGCGTTCGCGTACCTGGTCAACGTTCCGTTCGCGCCCTCCTGGCGCCACTTCGTCGACGGTACGCTGCACAATGTCTGGCACTTCGCCAGCAGGCACTCCCTGGGTCCGGAACGGTTCCCTTTCCGGGCCCTCGAGGACGGCGCGGGGGTGGTGGAGCTCCTGGCGTCGGTTCCGGGCGTCGGCTGGCTCGCGCCGCTCGGCTTCCTGGTGGGCCTGCTATGGCTCGCCGCGCCGCCGAGACGCGCGATGCTCCCCGTCTACGCCCTGGGGGCGGCGGTCGTCGTCACCGTCTGGTCCTTCTCGAATCAGAGGATCTACCTCGACCGCAACTTCGCTTCGCTCTACGTGGCCATGAGCTTCGTCGCCGCCGTCGCCGTGGGCGACCTGCTGGAACGGCTGCCGGGGA
>CAZSPS010000312.1:0-6148 GCA_964608875.1 uncultured Ectothiorhodospiraceae bacterium | reverse complement strand
GCGGCCCTGCGGAGTTGGCGGACGTTCCGGCAGTTCGACGAGCGCGTCACCGCCCCCCTGCACGGCTTCGAGGGGGCGGAGGACTACTACCGCAAGGCGAGCTGCGGCCCCTACCTCGCCCGCATCCGCATCCCCACCCTCATCGTGCGCGCCCGCGACGACCCGTTCCTGCCCGCCGGGGAGCCGATTCCCCCGCTCTCCGATGCGGTGCGGCTGGAGACGCCCCGGAGCGGCGGCCACGCGGGGTTCGTGGCGGGCGCGGTCCCGGGCCGCCCGCGCTACTGGCTGGAGGAGCGGGTGCCCGCCTTCTTCGAGGGGTTCCGGACCCAGGGGTGAGGCCGCGGGTGGCGCGGGCTCAGGACGGCCCGCTCGAGACGACGTTGGTCATGCCGAAGACCATCTCGGTGTACACGGTCTCGACGAAGGAATGGACCATCGACTTCCCCTCCCCCTCGTCTCCGCCGAGATCCATCAGCGCCGGCTTCACCCATCTCCTGCGATGGGGGGGGGGGGGGTACGGTTCGAGGCGTGTCTTCTCTTCCCGGTGTTCATCGCACTCTCCTCCTCCGGCTCGCAGGCCCGCCGACTTCTTCGCTCAAGATGGTCCAGTCGAGACGTCGACGATCATCCCCGCAACTATTGAGGTGTACGTGCTCTCGATGAAGGAGTGGAAATTCAGCTTCCCCTGCCCCTCGTCTCCGCCGAGCTTCTTCAGCGTCGGCTTCACCCACCTCCTGCTGCGGCGGGAGGGGGGGGGGGGGGGCAGAATTCAAGGCGCGCGTTCTCTTCTCAGCGTTCATCGTCCCCTCCTCCGTCTGCCTCGGTTTGTGTCGCACGACACGGACTTGGTTCTAAGACGGTCCGCTCGTGTAATCCATCATATTGTAGATGTACGTCGTCTCGGTGATGGCGAAATCCATTTTCCCCCCTCCCCTGTCTCCGCCGAGCTCCCTCAACACCGGCTTCACCCACTTCGCCGGCCGCCTCCCGCCGCAGTGGGGGGGGGGGGGGTACGGTTCGAGGCGTGCCTTCTCTGCTCGGCGTTCATCGTCTCCCCTCCGTCTTGCCCCGGTCTACGCCACGCCGTCAGGCGGCGTCGCCCACCGCCTTCATGCTGAGCCGCACCCGGCCCTGCTTGTCGACTTCCAGCACCTTGACCCGCACGGTCTGGCCCTCGCGCAGCTCGTCGCTCACGTTCTCGACCCGCTCGTGCGAGATCTGGGAGATGTGGACCAGGCCGTCCTTGCCCGGCAGGATGTTCACGAACGCCCCGAAGTCCATGATCTTCTGGACCTTGCCTTCGTAGATGACGCCCACCTCCACGTCCGCCGTGATCTGCTCGATGCGCCGCCGCGCTTCGAGGCCCGCGCTCGCGTCGACCGACGCGATCTTGACCGTGCCGTCGTCGCTTACGTCGATGGAGGCGCCCGTCTCCTCGGCGAGGGCGCGGATGGTCGAGCCGCCGCGCCCGATGACGTCGCGGATCTTCTCGGGGTCGATGCGGATGGTGATGATGCGCGGCGCGTACTCCGACATCTCGCGGCGCGGCTCGCGGATGCTCTCGGCCATCCGCTCCAGGATGTGCAGGCGGCCCGCGCGCGCCTGCACCAGGGCCCGCTCCATGATCTCGCGGGTGATGCCCTCGATCTTGATGTCCATCTGCAGGGCGTTGATGCCGTTCGCGGTGCCGGCGACCTTGAAGTCCATGTCGCCCAAGTGGTCCTCGTCGCCCATGATGTCGGACAGCACCGCGAACTCGTCCCCCTCTTTGACGAGCCCCATGGCGATGCCCGCGACCGGCGCGCGGATGGGGACCCCCGCGTCCATCAGGGCCATGCTGGACCCGCACACGGAGGCCATGGAGCTCGAACCGTTGGACTCGGTGATCTCCGATACCACGCGGATCACGTAGGGGAAATCGTCGAGGTCCGGCATCACCGCCAGGATGCCGCGCTTGGCGAGGCGCCCGTGGCCGATCTCGCGGCGCCGCGGCCCCATGTTGCGGCCCGTCTCGCCCACGCAGTAGGGCGGGAAGTTGTAGTGGAAGAGGAAGGAGTCGCGGCGCTCGCCCTCAATGGCGTCGATGATCTGGGCGTCGCGGGTGCCGCCCAGGGTGACCGTCGCCAGCGCCTGGGTCTCGCCGCGGGTGAAGAGCGCCGAGCCGTGGGTGCGGGGCAGGACCCCGACGCGGGTGTCGACTTCGCGCACCTCGTCCGGGCGGCGCCCGTCGATGCGCGGCTCGCCCTGGAGGACGCGGCTTCGCACCGTCTTCTTCTCGATCCGCTGCAGCGCATCGCCGATCTGCTTCTGTGTCCAGCGCGCCTCGCCGTTCGCGCCCGCCTCGGCCGCGATCCCGGTCTCGGCGGCGCGGCGCGCCTCGGCGAGCGCGTCGCGGCGCTGCATCTTGTCGCGGATGCGGAACGCCTCGGCGATGGCCGTGCCGGCCGCGGCCCCGGCCCGCTCGGCGAGCTCGCGGTCCTCCTCCGGCGGGGTCCAGTTCCACGCCGGCTTGCCGGCCTCGGCCGCCAGCTCGCGGATGAGGGCGATGACCGGCTGCATGCGCTCGTGCCCGAACATCACCGCCCCCAGCATGACTTCCTCGGACAGCTCGCGCGCCTCGGACTCCACCATCAGCACGGCGCCCTCGGTGCCGGCCACCACCAGGTCGAGGTCGGATTCGGCGATGCGGGCGAAGCCCGGATTGAGCAGGTACTCCCCGCCCGCGTAGCCGACCCGGGCCGCGCCGATGGGTCCGTTGAACGGGATGCCGGCGAGGGCCACCGCCGCCGACGCGCCGATCAGGGTCGGGATGTCGGGGTCGATGTCCGGGTCCACCGAGATCACCGTGGCCATGATCTGGGTCTCGTGGTTGAAGCCCTTGGGGAACAGCGGGCGCATCGGCCGGTCCACCAGCCGGCTGGTCAGGATCTCCTTCTCGCTGGGGCGCCCCTCGCGGCGGAAGAAGCCGCCCGGGATGCGGCCCGCGGCGTAGGTCTTCTCCTGGTAGTCCACGGTCAGGGGAAAGAAGTCGCGTTCCGCCTGGGCGGAGCGTTCCGAGACCACGGTGGCGAGGACCACGGTGTCGCCGAGCGAGGCCACCACTGCGCCCGAAGCCTGGCGGGCGATCTCGCCGGTCTCCAGGGTCAGGACGTGGTCGCCGTAGGGGATGCTTTTCTTGATGACGGACGAAGCGGGCATTTAGCGGATTCCTCGAGGCAAGTGGAGCGCCCGGCGGCCGGATCGGGTCCGGCGGCCGGGTGCGGTTCCTGTGGCGTGCGGGTTCAGCGGCGTAGGCCGAGGTCGCCGATCAGGGAGCGGTAGCGCTGGTGATCGACGCCGCGGAGGTAGTCGAGCAGCCGCCGACGCTTGCTGACCAGGCGAAGGAGGCCCTGACGGGAGTGGCGGTCGTGGGTGTGGGTCTTGAAGTGCTCGGTCAGGTACTGGATGCGGGCCGTGAGCAGGGCGACCTGCACTTCGGGCGAGCCGGTGTCGTCCGGGGCCCGCTGGTGCCTGGACACGATGTCGGTCTTCTGTTGCGCGCTCAACGTCATCTGGCTACCCGCCGGAGTGCCGTAAACCCGGCATTCTACCCGCCCCGCTCCCCGCACGGCAAGCGGAGCGTCGTCCAATGCAAAGTGAGCCCGAAGCGGCGGTGCGATTCCAACGCAAAGTGAGCCCGTGTCGGCCGTGCGGCGGCGGCGCAAAACGGCCCCGGAAGTACCGTCCCGGGGGCTGCGCTCCCGGCTCAGGCGCCAAGGTCGAGCGCCGGCGCCTCGCGTTCCTCGGGCGCCTTGCGCATCGCGTCCGGCACGGCGGGCAGGCTGTCGTCCCGCAGGCACTCGCCCCGGACGACGGCGGCGAGCAGCCTCTCCTGCTCCGGATAGCCCTCGACCGTGGCTTCGAGCACCCACAGCAGCTCGAGCAGCCCGGTGGTGAAGCCGGAGGTCCAGCGGGCGGGGCGGACGTCGTCGAGCGGCGAGGACTTCCTGCCCGCCCCCTGCCGCATGCGGTAGCGGAGCCACGACTGCACCACCTTGAGGCCCGACACCTCGAACTCGAAGACCTCGGGCGCGACCGGCGCGAACGCGCCCGCGCCGACCGAGAGCGTGCGCGCCGCGCCGTCGTACTCGAAGGTTTCGGGGTAGTCCGCCGCTTCGCCCGGGACCGCCCGGATGCACCGCGCCGCGCCGTGCGGGATGCGCCCGCGCTGCCGTCCCCGCGGCGCGAAACGCTCGCCCCAGGTGTGCAGCCGCAGCAGGCGCACGCCCTGCGCGCGCACCGCCTCGAACAGATCGGGGTCCAGGGTCACCGGCACGCGCAGCTCGCGCGACCCGAGCTCCGTCGCGAAGCGCTCCGTGAAAGCCGGATGCGCCAGCACCCCGTAGAGGTAGGCGGCGAAGTCCTCCGCCGCGACCGGGCGTCCGTACTCCTCGCCCAGCCGTTCGAGCAGGCCCGGCGCGAGGTTCGCTTCGGAGGCGTCGGCGGTGCGGTAGAGGGGGATGACCGCCTTGGCGCCATACGACCCCCGGAAGTGGTCCAGGTCGGGAATCGACGCCGCGCAGGTGAGCGCCGGCCCCCGCCCCAGCGGCTGCGAGAGGAGGCTCGTGAGGTACACCTGCCGCTCCCCGTGGGAGCGCCAGAGATCGGGCCGAGGCCGGGTGATCAGGCGGCCGTCCGCGATGACGCGCTGGCGGTCGAAGGAGCGGTAGGCGTATTCGCGCACTTCCGGCATGGGCGCATCGTCCGGCAACGCGGCGAGCGGCGTCGGGTCGTCGCGTCCGGTCAGGGCGACCCGGTATGCGTCGTCGATCTTGCGGTCGCGCGACTCCCGGAACGCCTCGCGCCGGTCGCCGGAGCGGAGCAGATCGCGCCAGCGCCGCTCCAGCGTCTCCTCGTCCGGGGCGATCGGCCAGGTCCGGTGCAGTTGCACCCCCGAGTGTTGCCACGGCATGAGGTCGACGAGCAGCGGCCACGAGAAGTACGCGCCCTCGCCCGCCGGACGGAACGGGGCCTGCCAGTCGTCCGGGCAATCTTGCCACGCGACGCTCGCCAGATTCTTGATTCCGGCGAGCGTGGCGAGCTTGTCCCTGCGCGAGCCCTCGATGCGGGCGTAACGCACCCGCGCGGGCCGCTCCGCGTCCGCCGTCTTGGCCGCGCGGAAGGCTACCGCGATGGCCACGGGGGTGCGGATGGCGAAGACGTTCTCGCTCTTGCGCGGCCCCCGGCCCTCGCCGCCCAAGTCCAGGATCCAGACCTCGCCGCACACCCGGCGCACGTGCTCGCGCATCCCCCGGAAGGCGTCGCCGTCGAGCCAGCTCGAGGCGGTGATGAAGCTCACCGCCCCGCTGCCGTCCGCGCCCTCGTGCTCGAACACCTTCCACAACACCCAGCGCCAGAAGTAGACGTAGAGGTTGTAGAGGTTCTTCAGCCGCACCCCGTGCCCTGCGGCCGCCGTGGGTTCGATGAAGTCCCGCAGGATGGCGTTCGCGCCCTTGCCGTCGTCGCCCCAGCGCACCCACGAGCCGGTGCGGTCCCCGTTGTGGGCGGCGGCGGCCTCGTGGCGGTCGTAGGGCGGGTTGCCGAGGCACACCAGCACCGGCGTCTCGCGCTTGACCGCGAGCGCGCGCGTGCGCTGCTCGGAGATGGGCTGCATGAAGAGCGGCAGCTGCGGCGGCTCGGCGTGGGGGCTTTCGAGCGTGTCGGTCAGCAGGACCTGCGCGGCGCCGCCGGGCCGCGCCCCCCGCGCCATCAGCGTGCGGCTCACGCGCAGCTCGGCCACGGCGTAGGCGCCCACCATCAGCTCGAACCCGTGCAGGCCCGCGGCCAGCGCATCCGCGTGCCCCGCGACGGCGCCCGCCCCTTGCTCGCGCTCGATGCGGCCGAGCGCGTGCTCGACGACGCCGAGCAAGTAGGTGCCGGTGCCGGCGGCGGGGTCGAGGGTCGCGACTCCGGGGTCGGCGAAGCCGAGCGGCTTGTCGAGGCGGTTGACCAGCAAGTCGTCCAGCAAGCGCACCTGGGCGCGCACGACCTCGACCGGGGTGTAGTACACGCCCGCGTCCTTGCGCAGCTTGGGGTCGTAGGCGGCGAGGAAGTCCTCGTAGAAGTAGAGCCAGGGGTCGCGCGGCTCGCCGAAGAGGGCGGGCGGCAC
>CAZSPS010000311.1:0-12448 GCA_964608875.1 uncultured Ectothiorhodospiraceae bacterium | reverse complement strand
CATTCGAGCAGCCAGGGGCCGCGCGCGCCCGCCTCGCCGGGGTCCAGCCCGGTGAGGGAGCCGAGATAGCCGACGGGCCGGGGCGGCGCCAGCGGGTCGGGCTTGTGGACGTGGCCCAGCAGCCAGGCATCGGCCCGCGCGCTCTCGAGCTCGGAGGAGCGCACCGGCGCGTAGGGGCTGCCGGAGGCGTCCCGGTCGCAGTGGAGCAGGCCGATGAGCGGCCCCGCCTGCCGCTCGGGCTCGGGCAGGCCCTGCAGCAGCGGGCTCGTGGCCACCCGGCGCCGGGGGAAGGACCAGCCGAGCACGTGGGCGCGCAGGCCGTCCCCCCCCGCCACGTCCTCGATCTCCCAGCGCCCGCCCTCCCCGAGCAGCCGGAAACCGGGTACGGCGCGGGCGAGGCGCGGCAGCACCTCGACGTCGTGGTTGCCGGCCACCGCGAGCACCCGCACCCCGGCGCCCGTCAGCCGCTCGACCCCGCGATGGAGGTCGCCGTAGGCCTCGTAGAAGTCGTCCTCCCCTTCGACCACGTCGCCCGCGAGCAGCACCGCGTCCACCCCGGCCTCGAGCGCGAAGTCGACGGCGCGCCGCCACGCCGCGGCGGGGCCCAGCTCTCCGGCCGGCAGCTGCTCGAGCAACTCCACCGGAAGCCGCGAGGGGTGGCGGCCGAGATGCATGTCTCCGATGCAAAGGAACTTCATCGCCGGCAACGGCTCCGGGTGTCGTGCGGGGCATTCTCCGGGATTCGGGCGCCCGCCGAACCCGGAATGGTACCCAAGATGCGGGGACGCCCGGCGCCCGCGAGCGTCAGGCGGCGGACGGGCCGGGCTCCTCGCGGGGCTCCTCGAGGGCGTCGCGAAGACCGGACCAGCGCGCCGTCTCGCGCTCCACCGCGTCCGCTACCCCCGTCCGCTCGCCGTACACGACCACCCGCTCGCGCGCGCGGGTCACGGCGGTGTAGAGCAGCTCGCGGGTCAGCACGCGCGACCCGGCGGGACCCGGCACCACCGCCACCTCGCCGTACTCCGAGCCCTGCGCCCGGTGCACGGTGAGGGCGAAGAAGCTCTCGTGCGGCGGCAGGCGCGCGGGGGAGACGAGCCGCGGGCCGCCCGCCGCGTCCCGCAGCTCGGGGAACCACACGGCGGCCTCGCCGCCCGGAGCGCGCAGGACGACCCCCGTGTCCCCGTTCGAGAGCCCGGTACGGGGGTCGTTGCGGGTCACGAGCACGGGCCGACCGGGATAGAAGGCGTTGCCCGGGTCCACGAGCCCGAGGGCGCGCAGCCGCCGCTCCACCAGCTGGTTGAAGCGGCCGGCGCCGAACGGCCCCGTGCGGTGCGCGCACAGGACCCGGAACGCCCGCAGGGGGGCGAACCCGTCCTCGACGGGCGCGTGCAGCGCGCGCGCCGCCCGGAGCGCGGGGGCGAACCGCTCGTCCGCGAGCTCGACGGCGAGCCGGTGGAAGGCGCCGGGATCGGGAAGGGGGTGGAGCGAAGTCGCATCGTCCGACGGGTCTTCGAGCGCGGCGAGCGCGCCCTCCGGGTCGCCGCGCACCACGGCGGCGGCGAGCCGGCCGATGCCGCCCGTATCGTCGAAGCGCCAGTTGCGCACCAACTCGACGACGCACGGCGCGAGAGGGGACGACGGGCTGCGGCCCGCCTGGCAGAGATCGGCGAACACCGAGCCGGGCTCGACCGAGGCGAGCTGCGAAGAGTCCCCCAGCACGACCAGGCGCGCCCGCTCCGGCAGGGCCGAGAGCACGCGCGCCATGAGGGAGAGGTCCACCATCGAGCCTTCGTCGAGGAGGAGAGTGTCGACGGGCAGCTTGCCCGCCGCCCCGCCGCCGTCCGCGCCGCCCTGCGCCTGCAACAGCAGCCGGTGCACGGTGGACGCCTGCATCGCAAGGACCTCGGCGGGGGCCGACGGCGCCCGCGCCGCGAGCCATCCGCGCACCGCCTCCTGCAGACGCGCCGCCGCCTTCCCGGTGGGCGCGGCGAGCGCGATGCGGCCGGGCGCGGCGAGGCCGAGGTCCACGAGCAGGGCCACGACGGCGGCCGCCGTGGTGGTCTTGCCGGTGCCGGGACCGCCCGCCACGACGCACAGGCGCCGGCACACGGCGGCGCGGACCGCCTGCCGCGCCCGGTCGTCCGGGGCCGCGTCCGGGAAGAGCCGGGCGAGCGCCGCCTCGAGCGCGGCTTCGTCGGGCGGCGGGTCCGCCGGCGCCGCGTCCGCGAGCCGGCGGAGCGAGGCCGCGACCGTGCGCTCCGCCCGCCAGAAGCGGTCGAGGTAGAGCCGGCCCCGGTGGTCGAGGACGAGGGGCCGGCGCTCCGGGTCTCCCGGCCGGGCCACCACCGGGCTCGCGGCGAGCGCGCGCATCCAGGGGTCGAGCTCGGGGAGCCGCGTCGCGGCGGCGCTGGCGCCCGCGCCGCGCGCACGCACGGCGGCGGCCCCGGCTTCGTCCGGGGGCCAGTCGCGGCCGGCCACCTCCCGGAGCGAGAGGCAGGTGTGTCCCGCCAGCGCCCGCGCACTCGCAAGCGCTCCCGCCAGCGCCACCTCCGGCCCGCCGCGCGCGTCGCTCTCCACCACGAACCGCCCGAAGTGCCGGTCGATGTCGGCGAGAAGGCCCTGCCGGTGCCATTCGTCCAGCACCCGCAGGGCGCCCTCCGGCGCGGCGACGGCTCCGGACCGCGCGCTCACGCTCCGCCCCCCCGGAAGCAGGCGTCGAGCGCGTGGATGCAGGCGGCCGGGGGCCGGTCGTAATGGACGCCGCGGTCCATGCCGGCCTCGGGATCGATGCCGCGCACGAAGAGGTAGAACGCGCCGCCGAGGTGGCGCTCGATCTCGTACCCCGGCAGCCGGGACCCGAGATAGCGGTGGAGCGCGGTCAGGTAGATGAGGTACTGCAGGGTGTAGCCGCCCGCGCGCATGGCGGCGCCGAGCGCCTCGGGGCCGTAGTCGGCGGGCGCCGGGCCGAGCCAGTTGGACTTGTAGTCGAGCACGTACCAGCGCTCCTCGTGCTCCACCACCAGGTCCACGAAGCCCCGGAGATAGCCGTGGATCGGCGGCGGGGAGGCCTCCCCCGCCCCGCCGGGCGGCGGCGGCTCGAAGGGGTCCGGATAGCCGTGCTCGACGAGACAGGCGGCGAGGCGGCGCCGGTCGAGTCCCGCGAGCGGGAAGTGGAACTCGAGCTCGACCAGCCGCCGGTGCGGATCGGCGAGGCGGAACCCGTCCCGCGCGCCGGGCTCCGCCCGCTCCGGCCGCTCGCGGAGGCGCACGGCGCGGGTGCGCTCCACCATGGCGCGCGCGGCCGGCGCCCAGGCGGGGTCGATCCCGAACCTCCCGAGCGCGTCGCGGCAGACCGTATCGAGATCGGGCGGCTTCGGCGCCGCCTCCGGCTCCGCTTCGCCGGGCTCGTCGAGGCGCTCGAAGACGTAGTGCAGGCAGCTCCCCACGACGGGACCCTGCGGGAAGGTGAACGCGGTCCGTTCCCGGGCGCCGCCGGCAGCGGCGCCGCCGCCGTCCTCCTCGTGCGGGTCCTCGCGCTGGTCGTGGTCCGGGCGGGCGGTCTCGGCGGGATCGGGCGGCCGGTGTCCTCCCGCCCTTCCTCCTTCGGCGGAGAGCGAAGAGAAGCTGGTCATCTGCCGGGTGCGCCCCAGAGGGCGGTCCAGCTCGCGCGCGGCGAGGCTGGGCGGCGGCGCGTCGGCGGGCGGCAGGCGGCGGCCGGGCGCGCCCGGCATGAGCTTGCGCACCGAGAACGCCTGCGGGCAAGCGCGCCCGTAGCCTTCGGCCTCGGCCATCCAGCCCTCCGCCCCGAGCGCGGTGAACCGCTCCACGGCGGCGGCGAGCGCGGCCGCGTCCCCGTGCGCATCGTCCGGGTCCGCCCCCCCTCCCGGCGCGGGCGCGGCCGGCGGCCCGCGCCTGCCGCCCGCAGGACCCCGGTGCAGGAGCCAGGCCAGGGGAGAGTACTCGGCATCGCGCACCCACCCCCACGTGACGACGCAACGGTACTGCGCGCGGGTGAGGGCGACGTAGAGCAGCCGCAGCGACTCCGCGAACTCTTCGACCCGCGCGAGCTCCTTCGCCCCGTCGTCCGGGCGGAGGTCGATGACTTCCCGGTAGCCCTCGGCCTTGCCCCGGTGGTACGCCACGTCCGGGTCGGGACGCGCGGCGCCGGGGCGCCGGCCGGCGCCGGGAGGGCGTCCGTCCCAGGCGAACGGACAGAACACCACGGGGAACTCGAGCCCCTTGGCCCCGTGCACGGTCAGCACCTTGACCAGCTGCTCGTCGCTCTCGAGCCGCAGCTGCGCGTCTTCGTCCGGGGAGGCGTCCTCCTCCGCCCGGCGGCGGGTGAACCACGCGGCGAGTCCGCCCGGCGTGAGGCGCCGCCTCGTCTCCTCGCTCTGCGCGAGCTCCGCCAGGTGCCGGAAGTTCGTGAGGCGGCGCAAACCGTCCCGATGCCGCAGCAGCCGCGCCGCCCCGCCCTCCGCCTCGAGCAGGCGAAGGAGCAGCGGGCCGATGCCCTTCGCCCGCCAGTCCGAGCGCCACGCCGCGAGCCGCTCCGACCAGCCGTTCCACGCCGCCTCGTCGTCGCCGAGCGCGAGCACCGCGGGGAGGTCGAGCCCGAAGAGGTCGCCCGCGAGCGCGCCGCGCACCCGCGCCTCTCCCGCGGGCGCGGCGAGCGCCCAGAGCAGGCGTTCGAGCTGCTCGGCCTCGCGCGTGCCGAATACGCTGTGGTCGTCGACCTCGATGCAGCGCACCCCGCGGGCGTGGAGCGCGGCGGCGACCGCCCGCCCCTGGTCGCGGGTGCGGACGAGCACCGCCACGTCCGCCCCCGTGAGCGGCCGCCCCCTCCCCTCCGCACCCTCCGCCTCTCCCGCGCCCCCCGCCTCCGGGGGGTCTCCGTCCTCGATCACGGCCTCCCCGTCCGCGGCCGACGCCAGCAGCGCCGCTATCTCGTCCGCGGTGGACTCGACGGCGAGGGTCCTCGCGTCCCCCTTGCTCCGGGGCTTGCCGTCCGCCACCGCCGGGAGGAGGCGGAAACGGAACGGGGGGCCGTCGTCGCCCGCGGTGACGAGGGGGTTGCGCCCCTCCGGGGCCGCCTCCACCGGGTGGTACTCGATCCCGGGCACCACGAACGGCGCCGCGCCCGCGAACACCCGATTCACCGCCTCGACCAGCGCGGGGACGGAGCGCCAGTTGCGGCGGAGCGAGAGCCGGTCGCGGACCCGGTCGCGCGTCGCGAGGTAGGCGAACACGTCCGCCCCCCGGAACCGGTAGATGGACTGCTTGGGGTCCCCGACCACGAACAGCTTCGGCGCCCGCGCGCCCTCTCCGTCGGAGGGCCGGCTCCCGGACTCGTCTTCGCCCCCGTCCCCGTCCTCCGGCGCGTAGATGCGGGCGAAGATGCGGGCCTGCACCGGATCGGTGTCCTGGTACTCGTCGATAAGGGCGCACGGATACTCGCGGCGGATCCGCTCCGCGAGCCGTTCGCCGTCCGCGCCCTCGAGGGCGGCGTCGAGCTCGAGCAGCAGGTCGTCGTAGCCGAGG
Source organism: uncultured Ectothiorhodospiraceae bacterium (assembly GCA_964608875.1). Taxonomy (GTDB): domain Bacteria; phylum Pseudomonadota; class Gammaproteobacteria; order HK1; family HK1; genus JAJDXW01. The sequence goes on along the minus strand of CAZSPS010000311.1, from coordinate 6,907 downwards.
CGCCGGTCTTCCCGGATACGGCGGCGGACCGTTCCCCGCACCTCGGTCATGGCCTCCGCCCGCGCCCACCGCAGCCACTGGTCGTAGGTCGAGCGGAGGTCGCGGGACGCCTCCTCCAGGCGGTCGAACGTCTCGAACAGCGGGTTCCCGGGGAGAGTGCAACCCTTCTTGCACGCGGCGAGGAGGCACTCGCGGCCGAAGAAGCCGAACGTTCCCGGCTCGGGCAGACGGGGCGAGGGCGCGGCGAACAAGGCTTCGATGCGGCCCAGTTTCTCCTCGACGCGGGGTCTGCGGTACCGCTGCCGGTTGAGCCACGCTCCTTCCAGAAGCTCGCTCCGGAATTCGTCCCGGCCGTCCGCCCACTCCGCGCGCGCCGTCTCGAACGCGGCGCACCACGCCGCCTCCTCGGCTGCGAACGCCTCGGGCGAGCCGCCCGGGCACTCGCCGCCCACGACCTCGGCGGCCGTCTTCGCCCGCCGGCCCGAGACCCATCCGGTCAGCCCGTCCGGGAGGAAGCCGCCGTCCACCACGTGGCGCGCCAGCAACGTCGAGGCGCCGTGGAGGCGGCGGCGCCAGAAGTCCCGCACCGCGCCCGCCACCATCGCGCCGTCGTCCCCCGCCATCTCGAACCCGAAGGGGAAGCCGCTCTCGAACGCGAGGTCGCCCAGCACCCGCCGGCAGAAGCCGTGGATCGTGAACACGTTCGCGAGGTCGATGTCGTGGAGGGCGCGTTCGAGCCGCCGGACGGCGGCGGCCCGCTCGAACCCGCCCGCGGCCTCCCGGGCGGCGAGCAACTCCCGCGCCCGGGGGTCCCCGCCGCCGCCTCCGCCGTCCCGCACCGCGGCGAGGACGGAGGCGAGGGCGCGCCGGATGCGGTCCCGCAGCTCGGCGGTGGCGGCGCGGGTGAACGTGACCACGAGGATGCGGTCGAGCGGCAGGTCCTCTTCCATGACGAGGCGCACGACGAGCGTCGTCAGGGCATTGGTCTTCCCGGTCCCCGCGCTCGCCTCGATGAAGACCGCGCCCGAGGCGGCGAGCGGGAGGTCGAGGGGCGTCGGCCCGGGACCGGCGTCGGCAGCGGCGGGCGGCGCCCCGCCCCCCGGCGTGCCGTCTCCGCGGGCGGCGGCGGGCGCGGCGCTCACCGGCCGGCCTCGAACAGGGGTACGAGGAGCTCCGTCGCCAACTGCGCGAACTCCTCACCCACCGGGTCGTCCACGTCGTAGACGAGGCCGACGTAGGGGTCGAGACGATCCCCCCACTGGTACCGATCCCCCATCCAAACCGCGCGCGCCTTGTCCCGCGCGGTCGCGAGGACGCCCAGCCCGTCGTCCGCGAAACCGGCGATGGCCTTGGCGTACTCCAGCGAGGTGGCGGGGAACAGCGGCAGGGGCGCGGCGAGGCCCCGCCGCCAGGCGCGGAGCCAGGCCGCGAGCTCCTCGCACGCCCGCTCGGGGGGCGGAAACGGGGTGCTCGTCCATCCGTCGCCCCTGCCGCTCCGAGAGACGGCGACTGCCCGGAGCGGCTCGTTCCCCGCCGCCGCCCACGCGAGCTGCCGCAGCCGCACGGCGATCCGGTCCTGGGGGCGAAGCTTCCCGATCCGCCACCACACCATCTCCTCCGGCCCCACGTGCTCGACGGCGCCCACCACCCGCAACCCGTCCAGCTCGAAGTCGAGCGCACGAGGAGCGGTGTCGAGGACGGCTTGGTACGGATCGAGGCGCGCGCGCAGCCCCTCCACCTCCTCGAGCGCGCGCTCGTGGAAGACCCGTCCGACCTCGGCCTGCGGCAACTGCCCGCTCCCGCGCAGGATCGCCTCCGTGCGCGCCGCGTCCTGCCGGCCGCTCCGCATCCGCTCCCAGAGGCCCGTCCGGAGGTGGTAGCGGTGGAGGGAGTCGAGCTCGAACGGCTCGTCTTCGTCGAGCGCGACGTCGTCGACCTCGAGCCGCGCACCCGCCCGCTCGCGCAGGAAGAAGCGCACGGGATTGGCGGAGAAGGCGATCAGCCGGGCGAGATCGACGCGGCGGGCGGGATCGTCGCCCGGCCCGGCGGGCGCGGCCGGCGCTTGCGCCGCCCCGCCCGCGAGCCGGGCCGGGGTCTCCCCGTCTTCCCCTCCCCCCGTCATGACCGCCGCCGCCCGGCGCATGCCCTCGGAGTAGCTGAAGAGGCCCCGGCGCGCCGGCGCATCCGCTCCGCCCTCCGGCGGCGGCGCATCCTCGGACGCCTGCCCGGACGCCGAGAAGTAACGGGGGCTGAAGGGCTGCAGGGGATGGCGGGTCTTCACCGGCGGCGCATCCCGATCCGGGAACCGCCGGAGCAGGTAGTCCTCGAGCTCGTCCACCACCACGGACGGCGGCACCGGGGCGTCGTCCCGCAGACTGCGGCCGGTATAGGTCACGAGGAAACAGCGGCGGGCCGCGAGCAGCGCCTCGAGGAAGGCGAAGCGGTCCTCCCGGCGCGGGTCGCGGTCGCCCCGCCGCGAAGGGCCGGACGCCACCCGGTCGAACGAGGGAGCGGGGGCGGTGCGCGGGAAGGCGCCGTCGTTCATGCCGACGACGCACACGACTTCGGCCGGGAAGACGCAGCCGGGGGCGAGGCTCGCCACGGTCACCCCGTCGGCGAGCCGCGCCCGGCCGCGGGCGTCCGCGCCGGCGCTCTCGCGCAGGACGTCGAGCACCACGGCGAACGGCACCGGCGACTCGCCGTACGACGCCTCCCGCCCGAACTCCCGGACGAGGTCGCGGACCGCATCCACCTCGCCCGCGAACTCGCGCGCGCGCGCGGCCCCCGCGACGCCCCGAACCGCGGGGACGGGCGCGCCGCCGCCGCCCGCGAAGAAGCGCCCGAGCTCCCGGTAGAGCGCCTTCGTCCAATCCCCCGGTCGCCGCTCTCCGGCGAGCCGGCGGCGCAGCCCGCACACCGCCTCGGCATACGTCAGGAACCGCCCGAGCAGCTCCGCTTCCGCCCCTGCGGGGACCGGGCACGGCACGGTGCCTGCGAACAGCTCGTCCGCCTCCGCCATCGCGTAGCCGAGCACGAGCCGGCGCAGCCCTTGCCGCCAGGTGTGCTCCGCCGTCTCCGGCAGCCCCTCCTCGCGGCGGTGGGCCTCGTCGGCCCCCCAGCGGATGCCGGCCTCGCGCAACCAGGCGCGGATCGCGGGCAGGTCGGCCTCCTCCACCCCGAACCGGGCCCCCACCGCGGGCGCCTCGAGCGGCGCGAGGACCGCTTCGGCCCCGAGGCGCGAGCGGGACAGGGCGAGGAGGTCGAGGTACGCCTGAAGCGTGCGGGAGTGGGCGCCGTGCGCGTGCGCGACCCCGAAGGGGATGCGCCCGGCCGCCGCGAAGACCGCTTCGATGGCCGGCCCGTAGGTCCCGATCTCCGGGGTCAGCACGAGCACGTCGGCGGGCTCGAGATCGGGATGGGCGTCGAAGAGGCCGAGCAGACGGTCGTGCAGCACTTCCGCCTCGCGCAGCGCGGAGTGGCAGACGTGGATCTGGAGCGTGCCGCCGCCCGCCTCGTCCTCCCGCCCGTCGTCCGTGCCGCGGGCCTCGGATGCGCGCGCCGCGTCGGCCGCGAGACGCAGATCGAGGATGTCCCGCTGCACGGCCGCGAGCCGCCCGCCCCCCGCCGACGGCTCGACGAAGCGCTCGACCGAGGCCGAGGCCGCATCCGCGACCTCGACCAGGGAGTCGAAGACGTCGCGCCCCGCCCGTCCCCACGCCGCGAGCAGCTCGTTGCCCTCGGTGAGGTAGCGCTGGTCCGGGTCCGCGTCCTCGGCCTTGCGGTCGATCTCGCGCTGCGAATCGATGTCGCCCCAGTACTCGCGGCACGGATTGAGCAGGAAGAGGTGGAGCTCGATGCCGTGGCCGGCAATCGCGGCCAGCAGCTCGAGATAGGAAGGCGAGAGGGGCGGCACGGCGAAGAAGCTCGCCCGCCGGGGCCAGCCCGGCGGCCGGGGGGCGCCCGCGTCGAGCGCGGCCCGAAAGGCGTCGATGACGGCCACCCAGTGGCGGCCGGCATCGGGGACGGTGGCGGAGTCGGCCCCGGCGCCGGCGAGACGCCGCCACAGCTCCGCCTGCCAGCGCGGGGCGCCGCCCCCTTCCGGCGTCCGTGCGGCGGCGCCGCCTTCCCACTCCCGGATCCAGTCCGGACGGTAGAGGAGGTAGCGGTCGAACACCCGCGCGAGCCGGTCGGCCAGCTCGAACCGCCTGCGCGCGCCGCCGGCCGCCGCCTCGGGGGGGCCGCCGGCCGCGAGGTAGCGGTGCACGGGGCGGCCCCACGGCTCCTGCGCGAGCGCCGGCAGGTGGTCGAAGATCCGCCACCGCAGGCGCGCCGGCGCGTAGGGCCGCTCCCGCGAGAGCCCGGGCACCACGCCGCGCATGACGGACCACACGAACTCGGCCGGCTGCTCGAAGCGCACGTTGGCCGCGATGCCGAGGGCGCGGGCGAGCTCCAGCACGAGCCACCGTTCGATGGTGGGATGCGCGACGACGATGCGCTCGGGCTCGAACGGGTCGAGGGGGCCGCCGCGCATCAGGTCCGCCAGCGCCCCGGCCAGGGTCTCCAGCCGGTTCGATTGATGGAGGCGCATCACCTCAGGCGACCTCGTTCGCCACCCCGTTCGGCACGTGCCCGACGGCAACCACCCCGCCGCGCACCGCATCGCAGTGCGCGCGCTGGTCGTCGAAGTAGATGTCCGCCCCGAACGCCCGGAGGAACTCGCGCTTCTCGCCCCCGGCCAGGAACAGCGCCTCGTCGATGCGGATGCCCCAGGCACGCAGGGTGCGGATCACGCGCTCATGGGCGGGAGTGGAGCGGGAGGTCACCAGGGCGGTGCGGATCGGCGCCCGCTCCGGCCCGAACTCCGCCTGCAGCCGGTGCAGCGCGTCGAGGAACCCCCGGAACGGCCCGCCCGGCAACGGCTCGTGCGCCGCCGCCTGCTCGGTGCGCACGAACGCCTCGAGACCGTGCGTGCGGAACACCCGCTCCGCCGCGTCGGAGAAGAGCACCGCGTCCCCGTCGAACGCGATCCGGAGCTCGCGCTCCTCGAGTCCGGGTGCGCGCCCCGGCACGGGTCCGTCGCCGCCTTCCGCTTCCGGGGAGCGCGCGCCGTCGTCGGCGCCGGCGCCGCCGGGGAGCAGGGTGGCGGCGGCGTAGCCGGCCCGCAGCGCCTTGCACACCGCCTCGCCGTCCGCCGACAGGAAGAGCTGGGCCCCGAACGCGCCGAGGTAGCGGTACCGCTCCACCCCGGTCGCGAACGCCGCGCGCTGGATGTCGAGCCCGTGCAGGGCGATGGAGCGGAGCACCCGGAGCCCCGCGTCCACGCTGTTGCGCGAGAGCAGCACCACGTCCACCCGGCGGCGGCGTGGCGGCCGCTCGTTGAGGGCGAGGAGCTTTCGCACCGCCGCATAGGCGGGGCCTTCGCGCAGCGGCTCGCCCTCGCGCTCGGTCTGGTAGCGCGCGTACGCCTCGACCCCCTCGCGGGCGAAGACCCGGTGGCTCTCCTCGAGGTCGAAGAGCGCCCGCGAGGAGATGGCGATGGTGAGGGTGGCGGCGGGCGCGGCGCCGGCCCGGCCCGCCGGAGGACGCGGCGAGGCCGGCAGGCGCCGGACTTCCCCCGCCGGCGCGCGCGGCGGTGCGGAACCGGCGGCGGCGGGCACGGGCACGGACAGCAGGGGGGGCAGGACCTTCATGCGGGCATTGTCTCCCCGCCACTGGCTCACTACGTGAGCCCGCCGGAAGGGGAAACCGGTGCGCCGCCTCGATCCCGCTCCGACGCGCGTCTCCCCCCTTACAAGCTCCCGGCCAGCGCGCGCGGGGCGAGGCCGCCCATCGAAGCGGCGAGCGGGTCCGCCTCGCCACCGCCGCCGCCGCCACTGCCATCACCATCGCCGCCGCCGGGCGGCGCGGAGGGCACCGGGGTGTCGAACGCGTAGCCGGGCTCGGTCTGCTGGCGCCGCCAGGTCTCGCGCATCTCCCGCCAGGCGCCGACCAGCGTACGAGGCTCGGGCATGTCCTCGGCGACGGCGCGGTGCAGCCGCTTCAGGCGGTAGCAGGGCACGGCCGCGTACATGTGGTGCTCCAGATGCCAGTTCATGTGCCAGTACAGGAACTCCGTCAGCGGGTCGAGCGTGATGGTGCGCACGCACTTGCGGAAATCGGGCACGCCGCTGCGCAGCCCGCAGTGCATGGGCACCCCGACGAAGTACCGCAGCCAGTTGGCAATGAACGTCGAACCCGAAACGAGCACGGCGGCGATCGGCTCGCCCGCGCCCACGCAGACGGCGATCGCGCCGGCGTGGAAGAGCAGCACCGTGCGCGCCCAGCGCACGGCCTTGCGGGCCTCGCCGGGATGCCCCTCGTAGAGCTCCGGCCCCCAGGAGTTGAACGGGTTGTCGAGACGGCCGAGGGCGAGCTCGGCGAAATTCCTCAACGTCGGCACGACTCCCCGCGACTGGTAGCCGCCGGTCACGTTGACCGTGAAGAGCTGCGCCAGGTAGAGGAAGCGCAGCGAGGGGTTCTCGGGCATCACCTCCTCGCGGTCGCCCTCGACGAACAGGGTGTAGCGGTGGTGGTAGCTGTGGCTGAACCGGTACACGTGGAAGTTGAGCCACCCGAGGAGCGAGAAGATGCGCAGGAACGCCTCGCCCAGCCACTTCGTGCGGAACACCGTGGTATGGCAGAGCTCGTGGTGCGGGGAAGTGAAGAAGGAGGCGACGGTGCCGTGCGCGAAGAGGGCGGCGGCGAAACCCCACCAGACCTGGTGGGCGAAGAGGAAGTACGCCCCGAGCCCGGTCGCCGCCCACAGGCCGAGGTGCCCCAGGGCCAGGGCCAGGCCGCGCAGGTCGCTCGGCCGGGTCAGCTCGCGCAGCGTGCGCCGCTCGATGGGACAGCGGTACCACCGCACCCC
>CAZSPS010000310.1:0-1944 GCA_964608875.1 uncultured Ectothiorhodospiraceae bacterium | reverse complement strand
TCGGGCTCGCCGGCGGGGACGGCGGCGGAGGGGACGGCGCTGACGGTGACGGCGACCCTGGACAAGGCGGTGTCGCCGGGGGCGGCGGTGACGATCCCGCTGGTGTTCACCAACGGCAGCGCGGCGAACGCGGACTACACGCCGGCGGCGTCGGTGACGGTGGCGTCGGGACAGAAGACCGGCACGGCCGGCGTGGCGGTCGCCCAGGACGCGGACGACGAGCCGAGGGAGACGTTCACCGTGGCGTTCGGCGCGCTGCCGGCGGCGCTCCAGCCGGGGGGCGTGTCGTCGGCGGCGGCGACGATCGTCGACGACGACGCCACCACGGTGACGCTGAGCGTGCCGGACGGCACGGCGACGGAGGGGCACGCGACCGAGAAGGCCAAGCTGACGCTGACGCTGGGGCGGGCGCTGGCGGCGGGCGAGGCGCTCGGGGTGCCGCTGGCGGTCGCCGGCGGCACGGTGGGCACGGACTACGGCCTGGCGCTGGACGGCGCGCCGGCCGGCGTGGCGCTGGTCGGGGAGACCGTGACGTTCACCGGCGCCTCGGCCGCCGCGGCGTCGGTGGTGCTGTCGGCCCTGCACGACGACGACGCCGGCGACGAGGAACTGACGGCGTCGATCCCGGCCGGCACCACGGGCAACGGGCCGAAGCTCGCGGCCACGAACCTCGACGGGGGCGCGTCGGGCACGCGCACGGGGGCGGGCAAGGTGGCGGTGACGGACGACGACACCGCCGGCCTGGCGGTGTCGGCGGCGTCGCTGTCGGTGCCCGAGGGGGGTTCGAGGGACTTCACGGTGAGGCTGGCGACGAAGCCGTCGGGGACGGTGACGGTGACGCTCACCGACGACCTGCCGGATTTGACGATCGACGACACCGACAGCGTCACGGACGAGGTGCAGAACACGCTGGAGTTCGACGCGGACGACTGGTCGTCGGCGCGGACGGTGACGGTGCGGGCGGGGGAGGACACCGACGCCGACGACGACACCGGGGACATCACGCTGGACGCGTCCGGGGCGGACTACGGCTCGGTGGCGGACAAGACGGTCGCGGTGACCATCGCCGACGACGAGGGGGTGGCGGGCATCACGCTGTCGAAGTCGGCGGTGTCGGTGACCGAGCTGGGCGGCGCGGCGGCGGCGGAGACGTACACGGTGAAGCTGAACACGGATCCGGTGGCGGACGCGGTGGTCACGGTGACGGTGCCGGCGGCGCTGGCGGGGGCGGTGTCGGTGGCGCCGCTGAGCCTGACGTTCACCGGCGGGGACGCGGGCGACTGGGGCGACGCGCGGACGGTCACCGTCACCGCGCTGAACGACGGCGACGCGGTCGGCGAGACCGGGAAGCTGGCGCACGCGGCGAGCGCGGACAGCGGCGACTACATGAGCCTCGCCGACAAGGACACGGTCACCGTCACCGTCACCGACGCCGGCCACGGCGTGGTGGTGGCGCCCACCACGCTGAGCGTGCGGGCGAACGACGGCACGGCGACCTACGCCGTGTCGCTGAAGAGCGACCCGGGCGGCACCGCGACCGTGGCGCCGACGGCGGGGTCGTACAAGGATCCGGAGGACAACGCGGTGGTGGACGCGACCGCGGCGGTGTCCGGGGCGGTGAGCTTCACCCCGGCGGACTGGTCGGCGCCCAAGACCGTCACCGTGACCGGCAAGACGGCGGGCAAGGCGACGGTGGCGCACGCGGTCACGGCGGCGACGACGGCGTATCCGCTGAACACCGACATCGACGACGTGGCCGTGACGGTCACGGCGGACGGGCGGCCGAAGGCGTCGCTGTCGCTGTCGGGCTCGCCGGCGGGGACGGCGGCGGAGGGGACGGCGCTGACGGTGACGGCGACCCTGGACAAGGCGGTGTCGCCGGGGGCGGCGGTGACGATCCCGCTGGTGTTCACCAACGGCAGCGCGGCGAACGCGGACTACACG
>CAZSPS010000309.1:0-17415 GCA_964608875.1 uncultured Ectothiorhodospiraceae bacterium | reverse complement strand
CGGAAACAGCTGCGCGACCATCGCCGACACCCATTCCCGCGCCGCCGCCCGGAACTCCCGCCGAACCTCCTCGTCGGGCACCAACTCCGGCAACCGGGCCGCCACCTCCCGCACCCGCGCCTGCGCCTCGTCCGGCGTGGCGACGGCGGCGACGCCCAGCACCGCCAGCGCCGGATTGCGCATGGTCGCATCGTCCGCCGGCAGCCGGCGCAAGTCAAGCAGCCGGTAGGCGATCCGCCGACGCCGGGCGCAGAGCCCCGTCCGGCGCACGGTTTTCGGCACCGGACCGGAAAATGCTCTAGCCTTCCGCGTTTCCCCGAACCTGGAGGGCGGCGCGGGTGAGTTGGTGGGGCATGATCCTCGGCGGGACTTTCGGCTTCCTCATCGGGGGGCCGATCGGCGCCGTGCTGGGCGCGGCCGTCGGGCGCTCCTTCGGACGGGCGGTGAAGCGGATCGAGGCCGACGGCTACGGCGCCGGCGGCGGCCGGGGGGACGGCTACGGGTCCCACGAGCGCGTCCAGCTGGCCTTCTTCACGGCCACGTTCGGGGTGATGGGGCACGTCGCGAAGGCCGACGGCCGGGTCACCGCCGAGGAGATCCGCCTCGCCAACCGGGTGATGGAGCAGCTCGGGCTCGACTCCGAACACCGGCAGGCTGCGCGGGCGATCTTCGAGCAGGGGAAGTCGCCCGCGTTCCCGCTCGACGGGGTGCTGGACCAGCTGCGCGCCGAGTGCGGGCGCGCGTCCAACCTCCTGCGGATGTTCCTCGAGCTCCAGCTCGAGGCGGCCTGGGCGGACGGGGACGTCGACCCCGAGGAGCGGCGGGTGCTGCGCCACGTCGCAGCGCGGCTCGGAGTCGGCGAGGCGGAGTACCTTGAGCTCGAACGCATGGTCGGCGCCGGCGGGGGCGGCGCGCGCGGGCGGAGTGCGGGCGGCGGCGCCGGCGCCGGAGGGCCGACGCTCGAGGAGGCCTACGCGACCCTCGGGGTCTCGCCCGATACGCCGGACGCGGAAGTGAAGCGGGCCTACCGCCGCCTGATGAGCCGGCACCACCCGGACAAGCTGGTCTCGCAGGGTCTGCCGGACGAAATGATGCGCGCCGCCACGGAGCGCACGCAGCAGATCAAGGCCGCCTGGGAGAAGGTCCGCTCCGCCCGCGCCGCCGGGCGGCGGCGCGGCGCGCGCTCCGCCGCCTAGCCCTCCTCCGGGGCCTCGGCTCCGATGCGGTCGAGGAAGGCGGCTTCGTCCAGGATCTCGACGCCCAGCTCCTGCGCGCGCGCGCGCTTCGAGCCGGGATCCTCGCCGCAGACGACGAAGGTGGTGCGCTTGGAGACGCTCCCCGTCACCCTCGCACCCAACGCCTCCAGCCGCGCCCGCGCCTCGTCGCGGGTGAGCGCGCGCAGGGTGCCGGTGAGGACCGCGACGGCCCCCGCGAGCGGAAGGCGCTCCGCCCGCGGCCGCCCCCCCGCGACGGGCTCGGGGGCCACCTCCGCCTCGATGAGGGCGTCGACCACCCTCGCGTTTCCGGACTCGGCGAAGAAGGCGGCGACGTGGGCGGCCACCACCGGACCCACGTCGCGTACTTCCGCCAGCGCCTCCTCGTCCGCCTTGCGGAGATCACCCAGGCTTCCGAAGTGGCGCGCGAGCCCGAGCGCCGTCGCCTCCCCCACCTCCGGGATGCCGAGGGCGTAAACGAAGCGGTCGAGCGGCACGCGCTTGCTGCCCTCGATGGCCTTGAGCAGGTTGTCCGCCTTCAACTCACCCATGCGGTCGAGGGCGATCAACTCCTCGCGCTTCCCGCCCAGCCCGTAGAGCTCGGCCACGGAGACGGCGAAGCCACCCTCCACGAGCTGGTCCACGAGCTTCTCGCCGAGCCCCTCGATGTCCATCGCCCGCCGGCTCGCGAAGTGCCGCAGGCGCTCCTTGCGCTGGGCCGGGCACCGGAGGCCGCCCGTGCAACGCACCGCCGCCTGGTCCTCGGCGCGCGCCGCGGGCGCCCCGCACGCCGGGCACGCCGCCGGCATCTCGAACTCCGGGGGGGCGTCCGGTGCGGCGCGGCGCTCGGGGTCCACCACCCGCACCACTTGGGGGATGACGTCGCCCGCGCGCCGCACCCACACCCGGTCCCCCACCCGCACGTCCTTGCGCCGCACCTCGTGCTGGTTGTGCAGGGTCGCGTTGGAGACCGTGACCCCGCCCACGAACACGGGCTCGAGGCGGGCCACGGGGGTCAGCACGCCCGTGCGCCCCACCTGCACGTCGATGCCGAGCACTTCGGTCACCGCCTCTTCGGCCGGGAACTTGTGGGCGAGCGCCCAGCGCGGCGCGCGCGCCACCGTGCCGAGGCGCCGCTGCTGGTCGAGGCGGTTGACCTTGTACACCACTCCGTCGATCTGGTAGCCGAGCGAAGCGCGGCGCTCGTCCATCCGGCGGTAGTACGCGAGGCACCCCTCCACCCCCCGCACCACCTCGACCCCGGGCACCCGCAGCCCCCACTCCCGAAGCCGCATCAGCACGTCGTGGTGGGTGCGGGCGCCGGCCGGAAACGCCTCCGGGTTGCCCGCGCCGTAGCAGAAGAAGGTGAGCGGGCGGGTCGCCGTCACTTCGGGGTCGAGCTGGCGGAGCGCGCCCGCGGCGGCGTTGCGGGGGTTCACGAACTCCCTCGCCGTCGCCTTCTTGCCCTGCGCCTCCTCCTCCTTCCGCTTCGCGCGCTGCTCCCGGTTCATCCGCTCGAAGCCCGCGAGCGGCAGGTAAATCTCGCCCCGCACCTCGAGCCGCCGCGGGAAGCCGCTTCCCCGGAGCCGGAGCGGGATGGCGCGCACGGTGCGCACGTTCGCGGTGACGTCCTCTCCCCGCAGGCCATCTCCGCGGGTCGAGGCCACCGCGAGCCGCCCGTCCTCGTAGCGCAGGCTGACCGCGACCCCGTCGAGCTTCGCCTCCGCGACGTACTCGACCTCGAGCGCCTCCCCGCCCGCCGCCTCCGCTCCCTCGGCCCCGGTCTCTCCCTCGGCATCGGCATCGGCCTCGGCTCCGGCCGCGAGCCGCTCGCGCACCCGGCGGTCGAAGTCGCGCACCCCTTCCTCGTCGAACGCGTTCGCGAGCGAGAGCATGGGGACCTCGTGCGCCACCTCCGCGAACCCCTCCGCGGGCGCGCCCCCGACCCGCCGGGTCGGAGAGTCGGGGTCCGCGAGCTCCGGGTGCGCCGCCTCCAGCTCCACCAGCCGCCGGAACAGACGGTCGTACTCCGCGTCCGGGACCTCGGGCGCATCCTGCACGTAGTAGAGATCATCGTGGCGGTCGATGGCCCGCCGGAGCTCGGCCAACTCGCGCTCTACCGCCCGCGAGGTCACGCCGCCGCGTCCCGGCTCGAAGGCTCGCGCGGGCGGCTCACGCCGGGCGGGCGGCCCCGCGTTCGCGGCGGAGCGCGTACAGCTCCACCCGCTCCCGGATGGCCTGCGTCCCCTGCAAGGTGAGCCGGCAGCGCCGGTCGTCGCACAGCACCGCCGCGAGCACCCGCGCCAGCCGGTTCCCGACGTCCAGCATGAGGTCGAACGCCACGCCCGCCGGCAGCGGACCCGGACGGCGCATGAAAAGGCACAGCCCCGGGGTCTCCACCTCCTCCATCCGCGCCACGTCGAACACGCCCGGCTCCAGCACGTTGGCGACGCTGAATACGGACCTCCGCGCCTCGTCCTTGCGGTTGCCGTAGTGGTGGAAGAGGCCGGCCTCGTCCGCTTCGAGGTCGAAGGCGGAGAACGCCCGGCGGATGTCCGCGCCGGAGAGGCTGCGCTCGTTCGGGGTCAGGATGGTGAGCACGACCAGCAGCTCGTCGTCCACGGGCGCCGCGCCCGCGCCGTGCGGCTCCGGGGACGGGGACGCCGCCGCCGCCGGCCGCTCTTCCGGGAGGGCGTCGAGGTCGCCGAGGTCCTGCCCGTCTTCGATGCCGCCGAGGTCCGGGTCCCCTTCGAGGGCGGTGATCCGCGGCTCCGTCAGCGGATCGAGGAGCGGGATCTGGCCGAGCCCGAGCGCCTCGCGCGCATCCGCCTCGCCGCGAGTTTCGCCGCCGCCGCCGCCCTCCGGCGGCGTCCAATCGCCGACGGACCTCGAGGGGCGGCTCTTCCTCGGAGACAGGAACCGCTCCCACCACTCCCAGCGCCACCCCCGCGCGCGCGCCGCCGCGAGGACCACGGCGGCGGCCACGAGCGCGAAGCCGAGGACGGCGATCCAGGGCCGCAGACCTTCCATACCGATCAAGCCTCCACCATCTCCAGCGCCTGCTCCACGTCCACCGACACGAGCCGCGACACCCCCGGCTCCTGCATGGTGACTCCGACCAGCTGCCCCATCGCCTCCATGGTCACCTTGTTGTGGGTCACGAGCACCACCTGCAGACGCTCGGACATCTCGCGCACCAGCTCAACGAAACGGCCCACGTTGGTGTCGTCGAGCGGGGTGTCCACCTCGTCGAGCAGGCAGAACGGCGCCGGGTTCAGGTCGAAGATCGCGAACACGAGGGCGATGGCCGTGAGCGCCTTCTCGCCTCCGGACAGCAGCTGGATGCTCGCGTTGCGCTTGCCGGGCGGCTGGGCCATCACGGTGACCCCGGTATCGAGCAGATCGTCGCCGGTGAGTTCGAGGCTGGCCCGCCCGCCGCCGAACAGACGCGGAAAGCGCTCCGAGAGTCCGCCGTTCACCCGCTCGAACGTGTCCTTGAAGCGGGTGCGGGTCTCGCGGTCGATCTTGCGGATGGCGTCCTCCAGGGTCGTCAGGGCCTCGCTGAGGTCCGCGTGCTGCTCGTCGAGGTAGCGCTTGCGCTCGGACCCGCTCTCGAACTCCGTGACGGCCGCGAGGTTGATGGGGCCGAGGCGCTCGATGCGCCGCTCGACCGCGGCCAGGTTCTCCTGCCAAGCCTCGGGGGCGGCGTCGTCGGGAAGGGTGGACACCACGCGCTCGGGCTCGAACCCGCCCTCCGCCAGTTGCTCGGCCACCGCGTCGCGCCGCGCCAGCACCGCGTTCCACGCCAGGCGCAGCTCCTCGTGCGCGGACCGCTCGTCCGCCACCTCCGCCTCGCGCGCGCGCCGCTCGCGCTCCCCCTCGCGCACCTCGCGCTCGCGCGCCTCCACCGCCTCGCGCGCGCGTTCGAGCCCGGCGTCCACTTCCCGGTGGCTCTCGAGGCGCCCGTGCAGCCGCGCCCGCGCCTCCTCGATGGGGGCCTCGCTGCCGGCGAGCCGCTCGCGCGCCTGCGCGTTGCCCGCCCGCAACTCCTCCATGCGGGTCTCGGAGCGAAGGCGCGCCTCCTCGAGCGCCGCCGCCTGCACGCGCGCCGATTCTACGCCAAGGGCGGCTTCGTGGGCCTCGTGGCGCGCCCGCTCCATCGCCTCGCGCAGCGCCCCGGCCTCCGCCTCCAGCGCCCCGGAGCGGCGTTCGAGCTCGGCGCGCTCGCGGGCGAGGGCCTCGCCGCGCTCGCGCGCGCCGGCGAGCCGGCGCTCGTCCTCCTCGCGCGCCGCCCGCAGGCTCGCGTGCCCCTCGCCCAGCTCGCCCAGCTCGCGCTCCACGGCCTCGCGCCGCCGCCGCCGCGCCTGCGACTCGGCCGCGCGCGCCGCATGCTCGGTGCGGAGCTTCGTGCAGTGTTCGTTCGCCGCCGCCCACTCGGCCTCCAGCGCCTCGCGCTCGCGCTCGGCGGCGGCGAGCGCCGCGCGCGCGGCGGCGAGCGCCTCCTCGCCCGCGCGCGCGCCGGCCTCGTCTTCGGCCACCGCCGCGCGCAGCTCGGCCAGCTCGCGCTCGCGCGCGAGCACCCCGGCCCGCTCGTCGCGGCGGCGGAACACCCGCATCCAGTTCGGACCGACCCAGGTCCCGTCCGGGGTGACGATCGACTCGTGCGGGGCGAGGCCGGCGCGGCGCGCGAGCGCCTCCTCCACCGTGCGCGCCGTGCCCACGCCCGCGAGCCAGGGCGCGGCCAGCGCGCGCCCGGAGCGGACCCGGTCCACGAGCCCGTCCCCGCCACCGCCTCCTTCCGGCGCCGCCCCTTCCTCGACCAGGGACACCATGGCCCGGTCGAGCCCGGCGAGCGCCGGAGCGAGGGGGGCGATGCCGTCCACCCGCACCGCTTCGAGCCGGCTTCCGAGCACGCACTCGAGCGCGTGCGCCCACTCGGGGTCCACCTCCAGCACCTGGGCGAGGCGCGGGGCGGTGGCGAGCCCCGCCTCCTCGAACCAGTCCAGCGCTTCGCGGGACTCGCGCGCGAGCGCCGCCTGCTGCAGCGCTTCGAGCGATGCGAGCCGCCCCGAGCGCTCCTCCAGCCGCTCGCGCCGTCCGTGCAGGGCGTCGGCCTCGTCCGCCGCCGCCTGCCGCAGCGCCGGGAGCGCCCGGCGGCGCTCGTCGAGCCCCTCGCGCGCCGCGTCCAGCCGGCGCTCGGCCGCCTCCAGCTCGCGGCCGCGCGCCGCATCCTCCTCCGGCTCGGCGAGCGCCGCCCGCTCGGCCGTGAGCCGCTGCAGACGCTGCGCCGCCTCGCCGAGCCGCTCGCCGCCGTGGGAGAGCGCGGCTTCGAGGGCGTGCGCCTCGCGTCCGTGCTCTTCCCACCGCTCCCGGAACCCGTCCCACTCCGCCCGGAACGCCGCCAGCCCGCCCTCGGCCGCCTCGAGCGCTCCGGCGCGCTCGGCCGCCTCCGTGCGCGCCCGCTCCAGGCGGGGCTGCTCTAGGCCAAGGCGCTCCTCGAGCTCGCCGAGACGGGCCGCGTCCGCCTCGGCCTCCGCCTCCGCCTCCGCCAGCGCCCGCTCGTCGCGTTCGAGCCGCGCCCGCAGTTCGTCCCGGCGGCGGCGAAGCTCCCCGATGGCCTCCTCCGCCCGCCCGACCTCGGTGCGCGCCTCGAGGGCGGTGCGGTAGCCCTCGTTGTAGCGGCCGGTGGCCTCTTCGTGCGCGGCGCGCGCGCGTTCGAGGGCGGTCTCGGCGGCGCGCTGGCGCGAGCGGGCCGCCTCGAGCTTCACCTCCTGCGCGCCGATGGCGGCGCTCCCCTCCCCGGCCTCGCGCTCGAAGCCCCGCCAGCGAAGCGCCAGCAGCTCGGAGTGCAGGCGGCGCTCCTCGGCCTTCAGCCCGGTGTAGCGCTCCGCCTGCGCGGCCTGGCGCTTCAGGCGGGCGAGCTGCTGCTCCAGCTCCTCGCGCAGGTCGCCGAGGCGGGACAGGTTCTCCTGCGTGCGGTGCATGCGGCTCTCGGTCTCCCGGCGCCGCTCCCGGTAGAGCGAGATGCCGGCCGCCTCCTCGAGGAAGCCGCGCAGCTCCTCGGGACGCGCCTCGATGAGGCGCGACACCGTGCCCTGCTCGATGATCGCGTAGCTGCGGGGGCCGAGGCCGGTGCCGAGGAAGAGGTCGGTCACGTCGCGCCGCCGGCAGCGCGCGCCGTTCAGGGAGTAGGACGACTGGCCGTCGCGGCTCACGGCGCGGCGCACGGACAGCTCGTCGCGGTCGGCGAGCCGGGTGCCGCCGCGCCGCTCGGAGTTGTCGAACAGGAGCTCGACGGAGGCCTGGCCCAGGGGCCGGCGCGAGGCCGCGCCGTTGAAGATGACGTCGGCGAGGAGCGCGCCCCGGAGATGGCGCGCCGAGCTCTCGCCCATCACCCAGCGCACCGCGTCGATGACGTTGGACTTGCCGCACCCATTGGGGCCGACGACCCCGATGAGGTCGCCCGGGAGCTCGATGGTGATGGGGTCGACGAACGACTTGAAGCCGGCGAGCCGGATCTTGCGCAACCGCACCTTCGCTCTCCCGCGGCCGGACTCAGCCGGGAACGCGTTTCCCGGACCCCGGCCCGCCCGCCGTCGACTCCGGGAGTTTGAAGGGCGCTAGCATCGGGGCCGATACTCTACACCATGCAGATCGCACGCGGGGAGCGCGCGGAAGCCGGGCCGGCGGGGTCCGGCGGACCGGGAACGGGCGCGGAGATCCGGGCCGTGCGGGGGCGGTTCGCGCCGACCCCGAACGGGCCGCTGCACCTCGGCTCCGTGGCCGCGGCCCTTGCGAGCCACCTCTCGGCCCGCGCCCAGGGCGGGGAGTGGCGCGTGCGCATCGACGACGTGGACCGCCGCCGGGCCGTGCCGGGGGCGGCGGACGCGGCCCTGCGCGAGCTCGAACGCCTGGCCCTGCCGTGGGACGGCCCGGTGGTGCGCCAGAGCGAGGGCGGCGAGCGCTACCACGACGCGCTCGAACGCCTGCGGCAGGGCGGCTGGACCTTCGGCTGCGCCTGCACCCGCCGCGAGGCGGGGCCGGGGCCCTACCCCGGCACCTGCCGCGACGGGACCTCGCGCCCGCCCCGTTCGGTGCGGATGCGGACCGCCGGCGCGCGCGTCTCGTTCGACGACGCGGTGCAGGGGCGCATCGCCGTCGACCTCGCGCGCGAGACGGGCGACTTCATCGTCCTGCGCGCCGACCGGGTCCCCGCCTACCACCTCGCGGCCGTGGTGGACGACGGGGCGCTCGGCGCGACCGAGGTGGTGCGGGGGGCGGACCTCCTCGCCTCCACCGGTCCGCAAGTGCATCTGCAACGCGCCCTCGGCCTGCCCACCCCGCGCTACGCGCACGTACCGGTGGCGGCCACCCCGGCCGGCGCGAAGCTCGCCAAGAGCTCCGCCGCGCCGCCCACCGCGCGCCTGCCGGCGGCGGAGGTCGTGCGGCTCGCCCTTCGCTTCCTCGGCTTCGAGCCGCCGGCGGAGGACGGCGGCGGCGGCGGCGACCCGGCCGCGCTCGTCGCCTGGGGTGTGCGCAACTGGCGCGTGGAGCGGGTGCCGCGCGTGCGCTCCGCGCCGCTCGCTTCCGGGCCCGCGCGGGAGATTTCCTAAAAATCAACCGGATGCCTTTCCTTTCTCCCAAAACACTTCGCCTTCTCCGGCGCGCGCGAACACCCGCGCGAGGACGAACAGGAGATCGGAGAGGCGGTTCAGGTAGCGCCGGCTCGCGTCGTTCACCTCCTCGCTGCGCCCGACCTCCACGAAGCGGCGCTCGGCGCGCCGGCAGACCGCGCGCGCGGTGTGGCACGCCACCGCGGCCGGGCCGCCGCCCGGCAGGATGAACTCCTTGAGCGGCGGCAGGTCGCGGTTGAAGCGGTCGAGACGGCGTTCGAGCCCTTCGGCGTAGGAGTCGTCGACCAGCACGGCCCCCGGTATGGAGAGCTCGCCCCCGATGTCGAAGAGCGCGTGCTGGACCGCGACGAGGCACTCGCGCACCTCCTCGTCGCCGCCGTCCGGCGCGTGGACCAGGACCGCCCCGATGCAGCAGTTGAGCTCGTCCACCTCGCCCAACGCCTGCACCCGCGGGGCGTCCTTGTCCACCCGCGAGCCGTCACCGAGGCCGGTGCTCCCGCCGTCGCCGGTGCGGGTGTAGATCTTCGACAGGCGGTGCCCCACGCCGACCCTCCCGAGACCGCCGGAAGCCCCCCTCCGGCGCGGCGCCTCCCGGCCGGAAGGCGGCCCCTACGATACCGCACGCGGCGCGGGGGCCGCATCCTCCGGCGGCGCCGCCTCCTCGGCGGGCGCGTCTTCCCCCCCGGCCAGCTCGCGCCCCTCCTCGGCCGCGAGGGCGAGGCCCACCGAAGAAGAGCGGTGTGCGGACGGCACGTAACCCGCTTGCTCCTCCACGGGCTTCCCCGCGCGCCGGAACATGCGGTAGACGATGAACGCGGCGAGGCACCCGAGCGCCGCCGCCTGCAGGCCGAGGAATCCGATCGGCCCCACCGCGTCCACGGCGAAGGAGGCGATCACCGGGCCGGCGACGAGCCCGCTCCCGGACAGGAACACCAGGCGCCCGCTGGCGCCGACCATCTCCTGGGTGGAGACGTAGTCGTTCACGTGCGCGATGGTGAGCGAGTAGAGCGGGAACACCGAGGCGCCGAAGACGAAGACGAGGGCGAAGGCCGCAGTCCCCGCCGGGTCCACGAACGGCGACGCCTGCAAGACGATGGCCGCGGTCGCGGTCAAGGTCACCCCCAGCATGACCCGGCGCCGGTCGAGGCGGTCGGAGAGCCAGCCGAGCGGCCACTGCGAGAAGAGCCCTCCCAGCGTCGCGAGCGCCATGAACCACGCCACCTGCGGGACCGGGATCCCGACCGCCTGGGCGTAAACCGGCGCCAACCCGAGGAACGCGCCGTTGCTCACCCCGTTGAGCACGGCGGCCGTCGCCCCGAGCGGCGAGGCCCGGTAGAGCTCGCGCACGCTCATGCGCCGCGCCGCGCGCGGGCGCGGGCCGGGGCGCGCCGTGAGCAGCAGCGGCACCAGGGCGAGCGAGACCAGGATCGAGACCACGATGAACAGCTCGGCGGAATCGGGGTTGCCCGCGTTGAGCAGGAGTTGCCCGGCGGCCATGCCCGAGAACACCGTGATCATGTAGAGCGAGAGCAGGCGCCCGCGACTCTGGTTGGTGGCGCGCTGGTTCAGCCAGCTCTCCACCACCACGTACATGCCGGCGTAGCAGAAGCCGGTGAGCAGCCGCATCGCGATCCAGACCGCCGGGTCCACGATCAGCGGGTGCAGCAGGGTGGAGACCGAGGCGAGCGAGGCGAGTGCCGCGAACAGGCGCACGTGGCCGACCTGCCGCACGAGGTTCGGCGAGAAGGTGGAGCCCATCAGCAGCCCCACGGAATAGCCGGACATGACGGCGCCGATGGCGAGGACTTGGAAGCCCTCGATGGTCGCGCGCACCGGGATGAGGGTGCCCAGGAGCCCGTGCGCGACCATGATGAGGCCGGCCCCGACGAAGAAGGTCCACGCGCCGCCGAGCCTGCCCCGGACGACTTGCCGTTCGACTGCCGCCGCCATCGCCGCGCCTTCTCCGCACGCCCGCCCGCACGCCGAACCCCGCGGGTGCGCGTATTGTGCGCTTTCGCGCGACGTTTGAAAATACCTTTTCGGATTTCAAGTCGATCTTTCTTCGGAATGTTCGATTGCTATGATCGCGCTTCCGCGGCCGCCCTCACCGCTCCCCGCCCCATGCCCGTGAACAGCACCCGCGCCCCCTTGCTCCATGCGCTCCTAGGCGAACGCATCGCCCTGCTCGACGGCGCGACGGGCACTATGCTGCAAGAGCGCGGGCTCGACGAGGACGACTACCGCGGCGAACGCTTCGCGGACTTCGAGCGCTCCCTGCGCGGCAACCACGACCTGTTGTGCCTCACCCGCCCCGACGTGGTGGCCGAGGTGCACGACGCCTACCTCGAGGCGGGCGCCGACATCGTGCTCACCAACACCTTCACCGCGACCTCGATCGCGCAGGACGACTACGGCATCGCCCACCTCGCGGCCGAGATCAACGAGAGCGCCGCCCGCATCGCCCGCGCCCGCGCCGACGCCTGGTCGACCCCCGCGCGCCCGCGCTTCGCCGCCGGGGTGCTCGGCCCCACCAACCGCACCGCCTCCATCTCCCCGCGGGTGGAGGACCCGGGCGCGCGCAACACCAGCTTCGACGAGCTGGCGGCGGCCTACGGGGAGGCCGCGCGTGCGCTCGCCGCGGGCGGGGTGGACCTGCTGCTGGTCGAGACCGTGTTCGACACCCTCAATGCGAAGGCCGCCGTGTTCGCGCTCGAAGCGTGCTTCGAGGCGCTCGGACGGCGCCTGCCGGTGATCGTCTCCGGGACCATCACCGACGCCTCCGGGCGCACCCTGTCGGGTCAGACGGTGGCCGCGTTCTGGCATTCGATCCGGCACGCGCGGCCACTCGCGGTGGGGCTCAACTGCGCGCTCGGGCCGGTCGAGCTCCGGCCCTACGTGGAGGAGTTGGCGGGCATCGCCGACCGGCCGGTGAGCGCGCACCCGAACGCCGGGCTCCCGAACGAGCTGGGCGGCTACGACCTGGGCCCGGACGAGCTCGCGCGCGAGGTCGGCGACTGGGCGCGCCGGGGCCTCGTCAACGTCGTGGGGGGGTGCTGCGGCACCACCCCCGACCACATCCGGGCCCTCGCCGCGGCCATCGACGGGGTCGCGCCGCGGGCGCCCCCGGTGCTCGCGCCCGCCACCCGCCTCTCCGGCCTCGAACCGCTCGTCATCGGCCCGGACTCGCTGTTCGTGAACGTCGGCGAGCGCACCAACGTCACCGGCTCGCCGCGCTTCGCGCGCCTCATCGCCGACGACGACTTCGAGGCCGCGCTCGCCGTCGCGCGCAGCCAGGTCGAGAACGGCGCCCAGATCATCGACGTGAACATGGACGAGGGGCTGCTCGACTCCGAGGCCTGCATGGTGCGCTTCCTCAACCTCCTCGCGGGCGAGCCGGACGTGGCGCGGGTGCCGGTGATGATCGACTCTTCGCGCTTCGAGGTGATCGAGGCCGGGCTCAAGTGCATCCAGGGCAAGGGGGTCGTCAACTCCATCAGCCTCAAGAACGGGCCCGGGGAGTTCCTGGAGCAGGCGCGCCGCGCGCGCCGCTACGGGGCGGCGGTGGTGGTGATGGCGTTCGACGAGGACGGCCAGGCCGACACCCTCGAACGGCGGGTCGCGATCTGCGAGCGCGCCTACCGGCTGCTGGTGGACGAGGCCGGCTTCCCGCCCGAGGACGTCATCTTCGACCCCAACATCTTCGCGGTGGCGACGGGCATGGAGGAGCACCGCACCTACGCGGCCGACTTCATCGAGGCCGCGCGCCGCATCAAGCAGCGCCTGCCGCACGCCCTGGTCTCGGGGGGGCTGTCGAACGTCTCGTTCGCCTTCCGCGGCAACGCGCGGGTGCGCGAGGCGATGCATGCGGTGTTCCTGTACCACGCCATCCGGGCGGGGCTCGACATGGCCATCGTCAACGCCGGGCAGCTGACGGTGCTCGACGAGGTGGAGCCGGAGCTGCGCGAGCGGGTGGAGGACGTGGTCCTCGACCGCCGGCCCGACGCGGGCGAGCGGCTGCTCGCCGCCGCCGAGCGCTACCGGGAGCCGGACGGCGGCGAGGGGCGGCGCGCGGGCCGGGGCGGGACGGGCGCCGCGGCCGAGTGGCGCTCCTGGCCGGTGGAGAAGCGGATCGAGCACGCCCTCGTGACGGGCACGGACGAGTTCATCGAGGCCGACACGGAGGAGGCGCGGCTCGCCGCCGCCCGCCCCCTCGACGTGATCGAGGGACCCCTGATGGCGGGCATGGACGTGGTGGGCGACCTGTTCGGCTCGGGCCGGATGTTCCTGCCCCAGGTGGTGAAGTCGGCGCGCGTGATGAAGAAGGCGGTGGCCTGGCTTACCCCCTGGCTCGAGGCCGGGGAGGACGGCGCCGCCGGGCGCGGCGGCGGGTTCTCCGGGGCGGCGGGCCGCATCGTGCTCGCCACCGTCAAGGGCGACGTGCACGACATCGGCAAGAACATCGTCGGCATCGTCCTCCAGTGCAACGGCTTCGAGGTCATCGACCTCGGGGTGATGACCCCGGCGGAGAAGATCCTCGCCACCGCCCGCGAGCGGCGGTGCGACCTGGTGGGCGTCTCCGGGCTCATCACCCCGTCGCTCGACGAGATGGTGCACCTCGCCTCGGAGATGGCCCGCCAGGACTTCCGGCTGCCGCTCCTCATCGGGGGCGCGACCACCTCCAGGGTGCACACGGCGGTCAAGATCGAGCCCCGCTACGAGCACGGGGTGGTGCACGTGCCGGACGCCTCGCGGGCGGCGGCGGTGGCGACGAGCCTGGTGAGCCCGGAGCGGCGCGCGGCGGTCATCGCCGAGACGCGCGCGGCGTACGGGCGGCTGCGGCGCCAGCGCGAGGCGCAGCAGCGCACCCGGCGCGCGGCGCCGCTCGCCGAGGCGCGCGCCAACCGCCTCGCCACCGACTGGACGCGCTACGCCCCGCCCCGGCCCGCGTTCCTCGGGCGGCGGGTGCTGCAAGCCTACCCGCTCGCCGAGCTGGCCGAGCGCATCGACTGGTCGCCCTTCTTCCAGGCCTGGGAGCTGGCGGGGCGCTTCCCCCGCATCCTGGAGGACCCCGTGGCCGGAGAGACGGCGCGCTCGCTCTACGCGGACGCGCGCGCCATGCTCGAGCGGATCGTCGCGGAGGGCTGGCTCGAGGCGCGCGCGGTGTTCGGCTTCTTCCCGGCGCGCACGGTCGGCTCGGACGACATCGAGGTGCTGGCGCCGGAGGCGGCGGAGGCGGCATCGGCGGGCGGTGCGGCGGCGCCCCTCGTCACCCTGCGCACCCTGCGCCAGCAGATGCAGCGTCCGCCCGGCCGCCCGAACCTCGCGCTCGCGGACTACGTGGCGCCGCACGAGAGCGGGGTCCGGGACTACGTGGGGGCGTTCGCGGTCACCGCCGGCATCGGCGCCGACGAGCGCGCGGCCTCGTTCGAAGCCGCCCACGACGACTATTCGAGCATCCTGCTCAAAGCCCTCGCCGACCGGCTCGCCGAAGCCTTCGCGGAGCGGCTCCACGAGCGCGTGCGCCAGGAGTTCTGGGGCTACGCGCCCGATGAGCGGCTCAGCAACGAGGAGCTCATCGCGGAGTCGTACCGCGGCATCCGGCCCGCGCCCGGCTACCCCGCGTGCCCCGACCACAGCGAGAAGGCGGCGCTGTGGACGCTGCTCGAACCCGCGCGCGAGATCGGCCTCGAGCTCACCGAAGGCTTCGCCATGCTGCCGGGGGCGGCGGTGAGCGGGCTCTACCTCTCGCACCCCGAGGCGCGCTACTTCGGCACCGGCAAGATCGCCCGCGACCAGGTCGAGGACTACGCCGGGCGCAAGGGCTGGACGCGTGCGGAGGCCGAGCGCCGCCTCGGCCCCGTGCTCGGATACGATCCGGCCGGCGGCGGCGGCGGAGACGGGACGGAACCGGACGCGGAGCCGGCGGCGGGCGCGGCGCAGGCGGCCTGATCCACCCCTGAGGAAGAGTGCGCATGTCCACCCACGTCGCCGGAGGCGAGCCCGAAGCGGGCGACGTCTCCATCGACCTCGTCGCCGAGAGCGCGCTCGAAGAATGGCTCCAGGGCCAACCCGAGCCCGTGCGACGCTGGGTGCGGGACTCGGGCTTCCGCGCCCGCCCCAACACCCACTGCCTCGTGCCGGGGCCGGGACACGAGCTCGCATCGGTGCTGGCCGGGGTGGCGGACCCCGCCGACCCGTGGTGCTGCGCGCACCTCCCGGCCGCCCTCCCCGCACGGCGCTTTCGCATCCGCAGCGGGCTCGAGCCCGCCGCGCTCGAACGGGCCGCGCTCGGGTGGGGGCTCGGGGCCTACGCCTTCCGGCGCTACCGCAAGAAAGCGGCGCCCGCGCGAGCGGTGCTGTGCACCGACCCCGCGACGGCGGAGCGGGCCAACCGCCAGATCGAGGCCGTGACCCTGGTGCGCGACCTCGTCAACACCCCGGCCTCCGACCTCACCCCGGCCGCCCTCGACGAGGCGGCGCGCGCGCTCGCCAAGCAGTTCGGCGCGCGCTGCACGAGCCTTTGCGGGAACGAGCTCCAGGAGCATGGCTATCCCGCCATCCACGCCGTGGGGCGGGCGAGCGAGCACCCGCCGCGGCTCATCGACCTCGTGTGGGGGGACCCGGACGCGCCGCGCCTCACCCTCGCCGGCAAGGGGGTGTGCTTCGACTCGGGCGGCCTCGATCTGAAGTCCGCGAGCTCGATGCGGCTGATGAAGAAGGACATGGGCGGCGCCGCGCACGCCCTCGGCCTCGCCCGGCTGGTGATGGACGAAGAGCTGCCGGTGCGCCTGCGGGTGCTCGTGCCCGCCGTCGAGAACGCGGTCGCGGGCAACGCCTACCGGCCGGGCGACGTGCTCGCGACCCGCGCCGGCATCAGCGTGGAGGTGGACAACACCGACGCCGAAGGGCGCATCGTGCTGTGCGACGCGCTCGCCGAGGCGGCGCGCGAGGCGCCGGACCTCGTGATCGACTTCTCGACCCTCA
This sequence comes from uncultured Ectothiorhodospiraceae bacterium, assembly GCA_964608875.1. Taxonomy (GTDB): domain Bacteria; phylum Pseudomonadota; class Gammaproteobacteria; order HK1; family HK1; genus JAJDXW01. Next base: position 1,583 of record CAZSPS010000309.1, on the reverse strand, counting down.
CCGGCGCGGCGCGCGTCGCTCTCGGCCCCGACCTGCCCGCCCTCTTCACCAACGACGAGGACGCCGCGCTCGCCCTCGCCCGCCACGCCGAAGCGGTGCGCGATCCGCTGTGGCGGCTGCCCCTGCACCGGCCCTACGAGGAGATGCTGAAGTCCGAGGTGGCGGACGTCGTGAACTCGCCCGCCTCGTCCTACGCGGGCGCGATCGCCGCCGCCCTCTTCCTCGGGCGCTTCGTGCCGGACGGGACGCCCTGGGTCCACTTCGACCTCATGGCCTGGAACGTCAAGTCCCGGCCCGGCCGTCCCGTCGGCGGAGAGGCGATGGCGCTGCGCGCCGTCTGGGCCTGGCTGCGCGAGCGCTACGGCGCGGGGCGCCGCGGGTAGCGGGACTCGACGTAGTCGTCGACGATGCGGCGGAACTCTTCGGCGATGCGCGGGCCGCGCAGGGTGACGGTGCGCTCGCCGTCCACGTAGACCGGGGCGGCGGGCTGCTCGCCCGTACCCGGCAGGCTGATGCCGACGTTCGCGTGGCCGCTCTCGCCCGGACCATTCACCACGCAGCCCATGACCGCGACCCGCATCTCCTCCACCCCCTCATAGCGCTCGCGCCACTCGCCCATGCGCACGCGCAGATGGGCCTGGATCTCGGCCGCGAGCTCGCGGAAGAACGAGCTGGTGGTGCGCCCGCAGCCGGGGCAGGCGGTGACCAGGGGGGTGAAGGAGCGAAGCCCCATGGTCTGCAGGAGCTCCTGCGCCACCGTCACCTCGCGGGTCCGGTCCCCGCCCGGCTCCGGGGTGAGGGAGATGCGCACGGTGTCCCCGATCCCCTCCTGGAGCAGCACCGCGAGGGCGGCGCTGGAGGCGACGATGCCCTTCGAGCCCATGCCGGCCTCGGTCAGCCCGAGGTGCAAGGCGTAGTCCGAGCGCGCCGCCAGCTCGCGGTACACCGCGATCAGCTCCTGCACGTCGCTCACCTTGCACGAGATGACGATGCGCTCGCGTCCGAGCCCGAGCGCCTCGGCCCGCTCCGCGCTCGCGAGCGCCGAGCGCACGAGCGCCTCGCGGGTCACCTCGGCCGCCGTCCGCGGCGCGTCCGCGCGCGCGTTCTCGTCCATGAGCGCGGCCGCGAGGTCGCGGTCCAGGCTGCCCCAGTTGACCCCGATCCGCACCGGCCGGCCGTATTCGATCGCGGCCTCGATCATGGCCGCGAAGCGTTCGTCGCGCTTCTCCCCGAAGCCCACGTTGCCGGGGTTGATGCGGTACTTGGCGAGCGCGCGCGCGCACTCGGGGTACTGCGCGAGCAGCCGGTCGCCGTTGTAGTGGAAGTCGCCGACGAGGGGCACGGCGCAGCCCGCGCGGTCGAGGGCGCGGCGCACCTCGGGCACCGCCTGGGCCGCGTCCGGGTCGTTGACCGCGATCCGGACCAGCTCCGAGCCGGCCTCGGCGAGCGCGTGCGCCTGGGCCACGGTTGCGGCCACGTCGGCGGTGTCGGTGTCGGTCATGGACTGGACCACCACCGGCGCCCCGCCCCCGATGAGGACCTCCCCCACCCGGACCCCGGCCGTCCGCCGCCGCCGCGCGCGC
>CAZSPS010000308.1:0-11517 GCA_964608875.1 uncultured Ectothiorhodospiraceae bacterium | reverse complement strand
GCGGCGTGGGGCGCGGGGATACGGGCGGCGATACGGGCGGCGGCGCGGCGCGGGAGGAGGTGCGGCGGGCGGTCGGGCGGCTGCCGGAGCTGGTGGGCGGCTCGCCGGGGCTCGTGTTCCGGTGCCGGGCGATGCACGCGGACCTGATGCTGGCGAGCGGGGAGGACCGGTTCTACGTGGCGGTGCGCGGCGGGCGGGTCGAGCCGGTGGCGGGCGGCTCGCAGATCCTGCAGCCCTCCGCCCTCGCCTTCGCCGCCTCGCCGGAGACCTGGCTCGCGCACTGGCGCCCCGTGCCGGCGGCGGGCGAGCACGACCTCTTCGCCCTCGTCAAGGACGAGCGCATGACCGTCGAGGGCGACATGAAGCTGCTGATGCGCCACCTGCAGAACGTGAAGGACATCCTGGCCGCGCCGCGCGCGCTGTTCGCGGGGGAGGGCGCCTGACCGTGCCGCCCGTGCCGACTGCGCCGCCCGCCGCCACCACCGCCCGCATCGAGCCGATCACCGGGCGCTACGTGCACCTCGAGCTCGGCGGCCGGCCGCACCGCGTGTACTTCGAGGAGGCGGGGAGCGAGGACGGCATCCCGCTCGTGTGCCTGCACACCGCGGGGGCGGACGGCCGCCAGTACCGCCATCTGATGACGGACCCCGCGGTCGCCGCCCTCGGCGGCGAAGGCGGCGGCGACGGCGACGACGGCGGCGACGGGGGCGGCGGCGCCTACCGGGTGCTGGCGTTCGACATGCCGCGCCACGGCAAGTCCTTCCCTCCCGCCGGCTGGCGCGACGAGGAATACCTGCTGACGGCCGAGGCCTACGCGGAGATGGTGCTCGCGTTCTGCGACGGGCTCGCGCTCGAACGGCCCGTGGTCATGGGCTGCTCGATCGGCGGGCGCATGGCGCTCTACCTCGCCATCCACCACCCCGAGCGCTTCCGCGCGATCGTCGGGCTCGAGGCGGCGGACTTCCAGCCGCGCGGCTGGTACGACCTCGATTGGCTGCACCAGCCCGACGTGCACGGGGGCGAGGCGTGCGCGGCCATCGTCTCGGGGCTGGTCGCGCCGCAGAGTCCGGACGAGTACCGCTGGGAGACGCTGTGGCAGTACATGCAGGGCGGCCCCGGCGTGTTCCGGGGCGACCTCTGGTTCTACCGGGTGGACGGGGACCTGCGCGAGCAGGTGCACCGGGCCGACCTCGGCAAGTGTCCGCTGTACCTGCTGACCGGGGAGTACGACTTCTCCTGCACCCCGGAGGACAGCCGCCGCACCGCCGCCCGCATCGAGGGCGCGCAAGTCACGGTGATGGAGGCGCTCGGCCACTTCCCGATGAGCGAGAATCCCGAGCAGTTCCGCCGCTACATCCTGCCCGTGCTCGACGAGATCGCCGCCCGCGGTCCGTGAGTCCCGAACCCGCCCGCCCGCGTGCCGCGCGGCGCCGCGCCGCGGCTACTCGCTCGCCACCTCACCGGGGGCACTCTCCGGGGCGCGGCCGGAATGCTCACCGCCCCGCGTCCACGCCGTACCTTACCCGCTCGCCGCCCTGCCGAGGGGCGCTTCTTCGTCCTCCCGCCCCTCCGTCTCCGCCCGCAGCAGGGGCGGCAGCAACTCCCGGAGGGCGTGGATCGTGGCCTCGCGGGGGCCGTAGATGGGCGGGCGGCACGGGCCTGCCGGAGTGCCGGCGAGCTCGAGCGCGTACTTGAGCGGGCCGGGGTTGGGTTCGGAGTAGACCCGGCGGCAGAGCGGCAGGAGGGCGAGCTGGAGCCGCCGCGCCCGTTCGAGCTCGCCCGCCCGCACGTGCTCGAACAGCGTGCGCAGGCTCCGGGGGAGCAGGCCCGCCAGCGAGACGATGCCGCCGGCCGCGCCCAGCGCGAGCGACGGCAGCAGCAACTCGTCCAGGCCCTGCATGAAGGCGAACCCCTCGGGCGCGCCGTCCATCACTTCGCCCGCGAGCACCAGGTCGCCCGACGCCTCCTTGACGCCCCGGATGGAGGGGTTCGCGTGGATGACGGCGAGCAGCTCGTCCGCCTGCAGGCGCACGCCGCTCCGGCCGGGCGTGTGGAAGAGGACGATCGGCAGCTCGCAGGCGTCCGCGACGGCGCCGAAGTGGCGTTCGACGTCGAAGGGCCTGACGGCGAAGAAGTGGGGAGGGGCGAGCATGATGGCGTCGGCGCCCGCCGCTTGCGCGTGCAGCGCGACCGCGACCACGTCCGTCTGCGAGCCGAGCAGGCACCCGGCCGTCACGGGCACGCGCCCGGCGGTCTCCTCGACCACCGTATCGACGACCCGGAAGTGCTCGTCCAGCGACAGCGACAGCGGCTCGCCCGTGCCGCCGAGCGGGCAGAGCCCGGCCGCGCCGGCCTCGATCTGGCGCCGGACGTGTCTTCGCATCGCGGCCTCGTCGAACGCGAGGTCCGCGTCGAACGGCGTCACCAGCGCCGTGTGGATGCCCGCGAGCATGGCGGCGGCTCCCCTACCTGCCCGTTACCCGCCCGTCCCTGCTTCCGCGGCGGTAATCCGCACCTGCATCCCCAACGCGCGGGCGATGTCCCGCAACCCGGCGCGGACCAGGCTGCCGTCGCCCGGATCGTCCTTCGCGCACGCCTGCAGATGAAGCCAGGCGTCCTCCATGGTCTGCAGGCGCTCCGCAACACCCCCTCGGGTGGAACCCTCGCTCATCTCCTCCTCCGATCCCGGATCCTGCGCCGCCCGCCCGGCGCGTTCGGCGACTTCGCCCGCGCCCGGCAAGTGTAACCTCCAGTTCCGGGCAGGCGGCGAATGCCGTCTTGTCCGGGGGGCGGAGTCCGTGCAATCCTTGTGCGCCTCGTAGTGGACCCCTCGAGGGGCCGCCGCGCCGTCTCGAGCAACCCCGGTCCAGTTGCGAACGATGTCTTCCGGTCACGACCCTGCCTCCGCCTCTGTCGCCGCCGCCGTTTCTGGCCCCGCCCGCTGGCGGCTCGCCGTCGATGTCGGCGGCACGTTCACCGACGTGGCGCTCGAGGCCGAAGGCGGCGGCGGCGACGGCAACGGCGCCGGCGCACGCGGTGTCCGCCGCGCCACCGCCAAGGTGCTCACCACCCCGCACGCCCCGGCGGACGGGGTGCTCGAGGGGGTCGGCGCCGCGCTCCGGGAGGCCGGCGCCGCGCCGGGCGACGTCGGCCTCGTCATCCACGGCACCACCCTCGCCACCAACGCCCTCATCGAGCGCACCGGCGCGAAGACCGCCCTCCTCACCACCCGCGGCTTCCGCGACTCGGTCGAGATGGCGCTCGAGAACCGCTTCGAGCAGTACGACGTCTCCATCGACCGGCCCGAGCCCCTGGTCCCGCGCTACCTGCGCTGGCCGGTCACCGAGCGCATGAGCTACCGGGGCGAGGCGCTGCTCGCGCTCGACGAGGAGTCGGTGCACGCCCTCGTGCCGCGCTTCGAGGAGCACGGCATCGAGGCGGCGGCGGTGGGCCTCCTCCACTCCTACGCCAACCCGCAGCACGAGCGGCGGGTGGGCGAGATCCTGCGCGCCGCCCTCCCGGGCCTCAGCGTCACCCTCTCGTGCGAGGTGTGCCCCGAGATCCGGGAGTACGAGCGCCAGTCCACGGCCTGCGCCAACGCCTACGTGCAGCCCCGCATGTCGGGCTACCTCACGCGGCTCGCGGACGGCCTGCGCACGCTCGGCATCGAGTGCCCGCTGCTGCTCATGACCTCCGGGGGCGGCCTCACCACCCTCGACAACGCCACCCGCTTCCCCATCCGCCTGGTCGAGTCGGGGCCCGCGGGGGGCGCGATCCTGGCGAGCGAGATCGCGCGCGAGTGCGGCTGCGAGAGCGCCGTCTCCTTCGACATGGGTGGCACCACGGCCAAGGTCTGCCTCATCGACGACTACCGCTCGCAGAGCACCCGCACCTTCGAAGTGGCGCGCGCGTACCGCAACCTCAAGGGCAGCGGCCTGCCGGTGCGCATCCCGGCCATCGAGATGGTGGAGATCGGCGCGGGCGGCGGCTCGATCGCGGGCGTGGACGGCATGGGCCGGCTGCAGGTGGGGCCGGCGAGCGCGGGCGCCGACCCGGGGCCGGTGTGCTACGGCCGGGGCGGGGAGCGGCCCACGGTCACGGACGCGGACGTGGTGCTCGGGCGCATCGACCCCGAGGGCTTCGCGGGCGGCTCGGTGCGGCTCGCGCCGGAGCGGGCGGACGAGGCGATCGGGCGCGACGTGGGCCGCCCGCTCGAGCTCGACGGCCCCCTCGCCGCGCTCGCCGTGTCCGAGATGGTGGACGAGAACATGGCGAACGCCGCGCGCGTCCACGCCATCGAGTGGGGCAAGGAGATCTCCGCGCGGGCCATGATCGCGTTCGGCGGGGCGGCGCCCCTGCACGCGGCGCGGCTCGCGCAGAAGCTCGGCGTCTCGCGGGTGATCGTGCCCGTGGGGGCGGGGGTCGGGTCGGCCATCGGCATGCTGCGGGCCGCGGTGTCCTACGAGGTGGTGCGGAGCCGCTACCTGCTGCTCGCCGACTTCGACCCCGAGGCGGTGAACGCGCTGCTCGGGGAGATGAGCCGCGAGGCGCGCGCGGTGGTGGCCGAGGGCGCGGGCGGGGCGGAGATCGTGGAGGAGCGCCACGCCTACATGCGCTACCTCGGCCAGGGGCACGAGATCGTGGTGCCCCTGCCGGACCGGGTGCTGGAGGCGGGCGACGGCGAGGCCCTCGCCGCCGCCTTCGACGCCGAGTACACGCGCCTCTACGGGCGCACCATCCCGGGACAGGAGCGCGAGATCCTGAGCTGGACGCTGACCGCAACCGCCCCCAAGTCCGGCGTGGAGGCGGAGGCGGAGGCGGCGGCCGGCGGCGGCGCGGCCGAAGAGGGGGCCCGGCCCGCGCCGGGCGGCCCTCCCGAGCCGGGCCGCAGGCGGCTGTTCGACCCCGACCTCGCGGAGTTCGTCGATGCGGCGGTCTACCGCCGCGACGCGCTGCCTCCGGGGTCGGCCGTGACCGGCCCCGCGATGGTGGTCGAGGACCAGACCACCACCGTGGTCGCGCGCGGCTTCCGCGCCGCCGTGAACGGCCTCGGCTACCTGGTGCTGGAACGCGAGGAGAGAGACCATGCGTAACATGACCGCACTCGACCGCATCAGGTTGCAGATCCAGTGGAACCGGCTGCTGTCGGTGGTCGAGGAACAGGCGCGGACCCTGATGCGCACCGCCTTCAGCACGTCCGCCCGCGAGGCGGGCGACATCTCCGCCGGCGCCTTCGACACCGAAGGGCGGATGCTCGCCCAGGCCGTGACCGGCACCCCCGGCCACGTGAACGCCATGGCCGCCTCCGTCAAGAGCTTCCTCGCCAAGTACCCGCTCGCGTCCATGCAAGAGGGGGACGTCTTCCTCACCAACGACCCCTGGCTCGGCACCGGCCATCTCAACGACTTCACCGCCGTCACCCCCACGTTCCACCGCGGGCGCATCGTGGCGCTGTTCGCGTCCACCACCCACGTCGTGGACGTGGGCGGGCGCGGCTTCGGCCCCGACGGCCGCCAAGTCTACGAGGAGGGCCTCAACATCCCGATCCTGCCGTTCGCGCGGCGCGGCCGGATCGACGCCGCGATGCTCGAGATCGTGCGCGCCAACGTGCGCAACCCGGTCGAGGTGGAGGGCGACCTCTACTCGCTCGCGGCCTGCAACGAGGTCGGCGGGCGGCGCCTGGTGGACATGATGGGCGAGTTCGGGCTGGAGGACGTGGACGAGCTCTCGCGCTACGTCATCGAGGCCTCGCGCGAGGGGATGCTGAAGGAGATCCGCGCGCTGCCCCACGGCACCTACCGCAACTCGATGCGCATCGACGGCTACGAGCGCCCGGTGGACCTGGTGGCGGCGGTGACCGTGGACGACACCGGCATCCGGGTGGACTTCGACGGCACCTCGCCGGTGTCGAGCTACGGCATCAACGTCCCCATCACCTACACCGAGGCCTATGCGAGCTTCGGCGTGCGCTGCGTCATCGGCTCGCGCGTGCCCAACAACGCGGGCTCGCTCGAGCCGGTGCGGGTGACCGCCCCCGTCGGCACCATCCTCAACGCGCCGCACCCCTGCGCGGTGACCGCGCGCCACGTCATCGGGCAGATGCTGCCGGACGTGGTGTTCGGGTGCCTGAACGCCATCTTGCCCGAGCGGGTGCCGGCCGAAGGCACGTCGTGCCTGTGGAACCCCGTGCTGCTGGGCGGCCACGGCATGACGGGCGACGGCGACGGCGGCCGGACGTTCGCCATGAACACCTTCCACGCCGGCGGCACCGGGGCGCGTCCGGGCAAGGACGGGCTCGACGCCACCGCCTTCCCGTCGGGGGTGCGCAACACCCCCATCGAGGTCAACGAGACCATCGCGCCGCTCGTCTTCTGGCGCAAGGAGTACCGCAAGGACTCCGGCGGGCGCGGGCGGTTCCGGGGCGGGGTGGGGCAGGTCATGGAGGTCGCCCACGCCGACGGCCGTGCGTTCGCGATCAACACCATGTTCGACCGGGTGGAGCATCCGCCGCGGGGCCGCAACGGCGGCGGCGCGGGGGAGACGGGCCGCATCTACCTCGAGTCGGGCGCCGCGGAGTTCAAGGGCAAGGGGCGCCAGACCATCCCGCGCGGCGAGCGGCTGGTGCTCGAGATGCCGGGCGGCGGCGGGCTCGGCGACCCGCTGGAGCGCGACGCCGGCCGGGTGGCCCGGGACGTGCGCAACGGCTTCGTGTCGGTGGAGCGCGCGCGCGCCGACTACGGGGTGGTGACGGGCGCGGACGGCAGCCTGGACGCGCCCGCCACCGAGCGCGAGCGCGCCGCCATGCGGGCGGGAGAGGGCGCGGCCTAGCCGGGGACGAGCGCCGTGGCGGTCCCGGTGAGGACCGTCTCCCCCTTCTGGTTGGTGGTGGTGACCGAGAGCTCCACGAGCCGCTCGCCGCCCTCCTCGCGCACCGCCTCCACCCGCGTGGTGGCGGTGAGGCTGTCGCCCGGCCACACCTGGTTGGTGAACCGGACCCCGAACTTGCGCACGTTCGCCGCCCCCACCAGGGCGGTGATCGCGCGCCCGGTCATGCCCATGGTGAGCATGCCGTGGGCGAACACGCCGGGGTATCCGGCCGCGTCGCGCGTGTAGGGCTCGTCGGTGTGGATCGGGTTGTAGTCGCCGCTCGCGCCCGCGTACATGACGAGCTGCGTGCGCTTCAAGTCCTCCACCAGCACGTGCTCGTGGACGTCGCCCGCCTTCAGGTCCTTCGCCGCCATCCTCGTTTCCTCTCCTCTCCCGTCCCGTCTCAGCCCTGGTCCACCGGGCGCTCGGTCTTCACCGCCACGCTGCGCGCCCGGCACACCAGTTCGCCGCTCTGGTCGTGGTAGTCCACGAAGCGCTCGGTGAAGAGGAGCTTCCCGGCGCGCCGGCTCTCGCGCTCCCAGGACTCGCCCTCGCGGTAGGTCGCGGTCAGCACGTCGCCGGGGCGAAGGGGCCGCACGTACTCGAAGTGCTGCTCGGCGTGCAGGCCGCCCGAGGTCGGCGCCTCACCCTCGACCCCGCTCGGCTTCGCGCCGGACCCGAACCAGGCCTCGCCGGGCTTCGGGCGGAGCGCGTACTCGGGGTCGAACTGCACCACCGCCTGGGGGAACGTCGGCGGCGCGACGATGGCGTCGGGGCCGGCGGCGGCCTCGCGCCCCGCCTCGGCCACCACGTGGAACTCCGGGCTGTAGTCGCCGATGGCGCGCGCGAACATCATGATGTGCGCCGCCTCGACTGGGAACGTGACCTTCTTGCTCTCCGACACGCGCTGCCTCCTCCTGCCCGCAAACCGGTGCGGGCGCCTATTATCGGCCGATCCCGGCGCGCGCTCCACCGCGGCCGGGCCGCTTCGCTTTCGCGGCGCTAGACGGGCACGCGGATGTCGAGCCAGCGCTCCGCCGTGGCCGTGGCCTCGTCGCCGGGGCGAAGCAGCACGGTGGTGGTGTCGGACTCCACGACCGCGGGGCCCCGCACCGTCTGCCCCTTCGCCAGCGCGCCGAACGCGTATACCGGCGTCTCCCGCCATTCGCCGTCGAGGTGGATGCGGCGCCGGCCGGCGGGCGCGGCCGGCTCGTCCTCCCCCGTCTCCGGCTCCGACGGCGGGGCGGGGAGCGCGGCCACCGCCGTCACCCGCGCGTTGATCAGCACCGGGTCCTGGTCTTCCAGGCAGTAGGTGTAGAGCGCTTCGTGGCGGGTCTCGAAGGCGCGCTTGAGCGCATCGGGGAGGGCAGGCGAGTCGAAGTCCACCTCGTCGAGGGGGACGTCGATCTCGTACACCTGCTCGCCGTAGCGCATCTCCGCCGAGCGCTTGCATGCGACCGGACTCTCCGTCCAGGCCGCCACCCGCGCCCGCGCTTCGGCCTCGAGGCCGTCGTAGAGCTCGCGCAGGGAGGCCGGGTCGAGGCTCCCGGTCTCGCCGATCCGCGAGCGCACGGCCTCGAACCGCAGCTCCGTCGTCAGCATCCCCCACGCCGACAGCACGGAGGCGAGGCGCGGCACGACGACCCGGCCGATCTGCAGGAGCCGGGCCAGCGCCGTCGCCTGCAGGCCCGCCGCCCCGCCGAAGCCGAGCAGGGCGAAGCGGCGCGGGTCGACCCCCCGGCGCACGGTCGCGACCCGGACCCCCTCCGCCATCTGTGTGTTCACCACCCGGTGCACCCCCTCGGCCGCGCGCACCGCATCGACGCCGAGGGCGCCGCCGAGCCGCGCGAGGGCGTCCTCCGCCGCCGCCCGGTCGAGCCGCGCCGCGCCGCCGAGGAAGTTCTCCGGGTCGAGGTAGCCGAGCACCACGCTCGCGTCGGTCACCGTGGCCTCGCGCCCGCCCCGGTCGTAGCAGGCCGGACCGGGCACGGCGCCCGCGCTCTGCGGTCCGACCTGCAGCAGCCCGCCGCCCGCCACCCGCGCGATCGAGCCGCCGCCCGCGCCGAGGGTCGTGATGTCGAGGCTCGGCAGGGCGATCCGCTCGCGCGCGATGGCCTTATCCACCGCCAGCACTGCCTGGCCGTCCACGATCAGCGAGATGTCGCTCGAGGTGCCGCCCATGTCGAAGGGGATGAGGTTCGGGGCGCGGGCCAGCTCCGCCACCCGGCGCGCGCCCGCGAGCCCGCCCGCCGGCCCCGACAGCACGGTGCCGGCGGCGATGCGGATGGTCTCCTCGACCGGCGCCATGCCGCCGTGCGACTGCATGACCAGCACCGGCCCGCCGTAGCCGGCCGCCGTCAGGCGCTCCTTCAGGCCGGCGAGGTAGCGGGCGATGAGGGGGCCGACGTAGGCGTTCACCACGGTGGTCGAGGTGCGCTCGTACTCCTTGATCTTGGGCAGCACCTCGCACGAGAGGCTGACGTGGACCCCGGGCAGCTCGCGTGCGAGCGCCTCGCGGGTCATGCGCTCGTGCCGGTCGTCGCGGTAGGAGTGGAGGTAGCACACGGCCACCGACGCCACGCGCGCGCGGCGCAGGGTGCGGATGGCGCGGGCGAGGGAGGCGGGGTCGAGCGGCGCCTCGATGCGCCCGTCCGGGCGGACCCGCTCGCGCACCCCGAGGCGGAGGTGGCGCGGCACCAGCGGCGCTGCGCGCGGCAGGCGCAGATCGTAGCGCTCGGGCTTCAGCCCCTCGCGCATCTCCAGGACGTCGCGGTGGCCCTCGGTGGCGAGCAGGCCGACCCGCGCCCCCTTGCGCTCGACGAGGGCGTTGGTGGCGACGGTCATGCCGTGCACCACCCGTTCGGTGTTGCGGAGCAGGCTGTCCGTGGTGGTGCCGAGGTTCGCGGCGAGCCGGGCCAGCGCATCCATGACCCCGGCGGACTGGTCGTCCGGGGTGGTGGCGGCCTTGGCGAACGCGGTGCGCCCGGCCTCGTCCACCGCCACCGCATCCGTGAACGTCCCGCCGACGTCCACCCCGATGCGGTACACGGGCCCCGGTTGCGACGGCTTCGGCCCGGCCCCGCGTCTTCGCCGGCGCTCCGGCCGGGCGGGTTGGTTCAGCGGGCGGTCCCGAGGGGGCCGCGGCCTCCCTTCGCCAGCCAGCGCTTCATCTTCGCCGCGAGCGCCGTCTGGTGGGTGGCCCACCATGCGGCGTCCATCTGGATCGCGCCGGCCATGTTCTCGGGCGCGGTCGGCAGCATCGGCCGCACCGAGGCGTCCACCAGCGCCATCGCCGACGTCCGGGCCGGGCCGTAGGAGATGTGCCGGACCTGCTCGGCGAGCGCGCCGGGGCTGGTCGCGAAGCGCACGAACTCCATCGCCTTGTCGAGGTTCTCGGTACCCTTGAGGATGCCCCAGGAGTCGATGTCCCAGACCTGGCCGTCCCACACGATGGCGTAGTCCTTGCCCTCGTCGACCATCGGGCGGTACAGGCGCCCGTTCCACACCGAGGTCATGGCGACCGCGCCCGAGTCCAGCAGCTCGACCGGCTCCGACCCCGACTCCCACCACACGATGTGCGGCCGGATCCGGTCCAGCACGCCGAACGCACGCTCCTGCCCGGCCTCGGTCTCCAACTCGGCGTAGACCCGGTCCGGGGCTACCCCGTCGGCCATCAGCGCCCACTCGAGGGTCACGCGCGGGTCGTCGCGCCGCAGCCCGCGCTTGCCGGGGAACCGCTTCACGTCGAAGAAGTCCGCGAGCCGGCTCGGGCGTTCGCCCTCGAAGCGCCCGGCGTCGTAGCCGACGACGGTCGCCCACACCACCTGCCCCACGCCGCATTCGGTGAGGGCGCCGGGGATGAAGTCCTGCGAGGCAGGCTGGCCGTCGCGACCGGCGGCGAGGCGCGTGTGGTCGATCTCCTCGAGCAGCCCCTCGCGGCAGCCCTGGATGAGGTCGGCGAGCACGAAGTCCACCACGTCCCAGACCACGTTCGCGGTCTCGACCTGCTCGCGGATCTCCGCGAGGCCGCCGTTGTAGGTCTCCATCGCCACCCATTCGCCGCTGCGCTGCCGGAACGGCTTGACGTAGGCCAGCATCTGGCTCCTGGTGTAGTCGCTGCCCCACGAGACCACCGTGAGGTCCTTGTAGGGAGCGGCCCACGCGGCGGGCGCGGCGGCGCCCCCTGCCAGCAAGAGTGCCGCCGCCGCCCCTGCGACCGCGGCCGAACGCAACAATGAACCCATGACTTCGCCCTCCCGTGTTCGAGGCCCGCGCCGCTTCCCCGCTCCGCCGCCGAAGCCGGCGCCGGTGGCGGCGGGGAAGCGCGGGCTAGGCATGCAGGTCGCCGCTCAGACTGGTGCCGTCCGGCGCCGTCGCCGTCTGCGGCGCGGGCGCGGCGCTCGAGTCCTCGTTCAGCGACTTCACGATCCCGTAGGCCATCAGGAGCATGATCACGCTCACCGGCAGCGCCGCCGCGATGGAGGCGGTCTGCAGCGCCTTCAACCCGCCCGCGAGCAGCAGCACCGCCGCCACGAAGCCCTCTCCGACCCCCCAGACGATCCGGAACCGCTGCGGCGGGTTGTCGTCGCCCATGCTGAGCATGGTGGTGATGACGAGCGTGCCCGAGTCCGAGGAGGTGATGAACCAGGT
>CAZSPS010000307.1:0-1831 GCA_964608875.1 uncultured Ectothiorhodospiraceae bacterium | reverse complement strand
GACTTCGCCGTTATGGACCAGCTGCCCACCAACTGGACCCGGCCGGTTGCCGGGAGGGCGCGCCACGCCCGCGCCGACGCCGACGCCGACACCGACGACAAGCGGCACGAAGACGACGGGCGACGCGGGGGCGGCGGTTCGGCCGGCGCCCAGCGCTACGGCGATGCGGTCTGGCGCATCGGCTACGCCGACGACGACGCGCGCTCGCTCGTGCTGCTGCTCGAGTTCCAGACCGATCCAGACCCCGACATGGCGTCGCGCGTGTACGACTACACCGGCCTGCTGCTGGATCAGCTCCGGCGCCAGCAACGGCTCGATCCCGACGGCAGGTTGCGCGTGCTGCCGGTGGTGGTGTACTACGGGGAGGCGCGGTGGTCGGCGTTCGGCGCCGTGGACGCCGTGCCGATCTCGGCCGACGGCGAGCCGGCGCTGGCGGGGTCCTACGAATACCGGCTGCTTGACTTGCAGCGGACGCCGGTGGACGATTCGACCATTCGCAACCCGGCGATGGCGGTGCTCGGCATCGCCGCCGCCTCCTCACTGCCCGAGGCCAGGGGGTGGATGAGGGGGATGTTGACCTGGTTGCCGGAGGTGATCGTCGATCCGGAGGTTCGGCGGGAGTTTCTGGCCTCGGCGGGGGAGTGGCTGTCGGTGATGCTCCCGCGGCTGTTCCCGGACGCCGGCCCCGAGGAGATCGACCGCATCCGAAGCGAACTGCGTGAAGGAGGGAGGGGAGCAATGCTGTCACTGGTCGAGAAGATGAAGGAATGGGAGGACAGGGCGCAGCACCAGGGCGAGGTGCGCGGCTTGGAGCGCGGCAGGGCGGAGGGCATCGCGCGGGAGCGGGCGCTGCTGTGCAAGCAGGCGCGGCTCAAGTTCGGCGCTGCGGTGGCCGAGGAGCTGGCCCGCCGCCTGGAGTCGGTGTCGGACGCCGAGGCGCTCGAGGAAGTCGGCGTGCTGCTCTTCGAGTGTGCCGACGGGGCAGAGCTGCTCGCACGCGTGCGGCCGAACGGCGCCGCCTGAGACCGAGGCGGGCGTCTCCCGGCGGCCTGCGGTCCCGCCCTCCGCCGTTGCCGTTCGGCCCGTATGTACGGAGCCCATACGTATGGAGCCCGTATGTGAGAAGGGGGGAAAAATGCCGTCACTGGCCGAGAAGGTGAAGGAGTGGGAGAAGAGGGAGCAGCGCCTGGGCTTCGTACGAGGCATTGCGGAGGGCGAGGCCAAGGGCAAGGCGGAGGGCATCGCGGAGGGCGTCGCGCGGGAGCGGGCGCTGCTGTGCAAGCAGGCGCGGCTCAAGTTCGGGGCTGCGGTGGCCGAGGAGTTGGCCCGCCGCCTGGAGCCGGTGTCGGACGCCGGGGCGCTCGAGGCGGTCGGCGGGCTGATCATCGAGTGCGCCGACGGGGCGGAGTTGCTCGCCCGCGTGCGCCCGAACGGCGGCGCCTGAAGCGCTTCCCATCCTGGCGGCGTTCGCCGTCCTGTCGTCGGCTCGCCCGGCCTGCCGCCGCGCACCTCCCGGCGCTGTCCGCGGCGGCGGTTCGGGGCGGCGCGGCATTTATCTCGACCCCCGCCTTGGGCTAGAATCGGCGGCCCCCGACGGCAAGGCGGAAGATGCGCACCCCACCCGATTCGTCCGTGGCGAGCAGGCTGGCTGCAGGAGCCCTGCAGATGGCGTGCGTGCGCGTGCGGGGGAGGGGGCGCGTGAACGCTGTCGCACGGTGAACGCCGTCGCACGGACGGTCCCCGTCCTCGCCCCCGTCCCCCGGCCTTCCTCCGTACGGCCGGCGTGCGCGCCCACGCGGGAGGGGGGGGGGGGGGGGGGGGGCCCCCCCCC
>CAZSPS010000306.1:0-4744 GCA_964608875.1 uncultured Ectothiorhodospiraceae bacterium | reverse complement strand
CTGGTCGACCAGCCCATCACGTGGTCGCCGGAGAAGAGCGTGCGGTCCTCGCGCAGGGGCGCAGGTGGAGGAGGGGGGCGACATGGAGTTCGCGCCCGAGATCGAGGTGCGCCACGGCGACGTCATCGAGGGCGAGGGCTGGTCGTTCGAGTGCGTGCACACGCCGGGCCACACCTCGAACCACGTCTGCTACGCCCTGCGCGAGGACCGCACGCTCTTCTCCGGCGACCACGTGATGGGCTGGTCGACCAGCGTCGTCTCCCCGCCCGACGGCGACATGGGCGACTACCTGCGCAGCCTGGAGCTGCTGCTCGGCCGCGACGACGCGCGCTATTGGCCGACGCACGGGCCGAGCATCGAGGACCCGAAGCCGTTCGTGCGCGCCTTCATCGCCCACCGGCGCGAGCGCGAGGAGCAGATCCTGGCGTGCTTGCGCGACGGGGTGGGGCGGATCGAGGACATGGTGCCGCGCATGTACGCGGGCCTCGCGCCCGCGCTCCTGCCTGCCGCCGCGCGCTCGGTGTTCGCGGCGGTGCGCTACCTCGCCGAGACGGGCCGGGCGGCGACGGCGGACGGCGGCGAGCCCGCCCTCGACTCCGACTACCGCCTGCCCGGACGCGGCTGAGCCGGCGGGCGCTGCGGGCCGCCCCGCCGCCGTCCGCCGGGGCTTGCGCCCCTACGGGGCGAACGTCACCTCGACCTCGCCGGGCGGCCCCCAGACGCCGTCCCGCCCCGCGCGCAGCTGCACGCGGTAGGTGGCGCCCTTGGTCAGGGCCCAGAGCTTGGCGCCCAACCGCTTCCTGCTCAAGCGCTGGATGTACTTCCACTTCTGGCGCCGCCAATCCCTCCAGCCGGGGTCGGAGCCCACCTGCATCAACCGGATCTGGTAATCGAGGCCGGATTCTTCCGTGTCGTCCCACGACAGCCTGACCAATCGGCCGCCCGGAATCGCCTTCAGCCCCGACGGGGCCTGCGGCGGGGGCGAAGACGACTGCCGCCGGGCGGGCTCCCGCTTCCCTATCCGGAACGCCCGCTCCTCGTTCGCCGCGCCCGCGAGCGCGCGTTCGTGGCTCTCCCTCATGTAGCGGCCGATGCCGCTCACGTACACGGAGGCGGGCGGATAGACCCTCGAACCGTTGCCGCGGTTCCAGCGGTTCCAGAGTCCGGAGAGCCGCCGCACCGCCGCCGGGTCCTCGCGGACCCTGTCGCGGGTCTCGCCCGGGTCGCTCCGCAGGTCGAACAGCGCCATCTCCTCGCCGGGCCGGGGCGCGAGCAGCTTCATGCCGCCCGCCCGCACCGCGAACCCGACGCCGGGGCTCCGCTGCTCGCGCCAGAACAACGCCTCGTGGGGCGGGCCGGGCGCCGCGCCGCGCACGAAGGGACCGAGGTCCACCCCGTCGAGAGGCCGCTCCCGGTCCGCTTCGACCCCGGCCGCGGCCAGCGCCGTGGCCGCCACGTCGAGCGCACTCACCATCGGTTCGAAGGTCCCGCCCCGCGGCCATGCGGCGGGCCAGGCGGCCACGAAGGGCACGCGCAACCCGCCTTCGTAGAAGCTGTCCTTGCCCTCGCGCAACGGCCCGTTGTCCGCCCACCGCGGGTCGCCGCCGTTGTCGCCGAGGAAGAAGGTCAGCGTCTCGTCCCACCGGCCCGAAGACCGCAACGCCTCCACCAGCCGCCCGACGTTGCGGTCCAGCGAGTCCACCATCGCCAGGTAGCGCCGCCGGGGGCCCTCGATGCGAAAGTACTTCCGGACCAGCTCGGGGGGCGCCTGCAAGGGAGCGCGCGGCGCGTTGTACGACAGGTACAGGAAGAACGGCCGCTCCCGGTCCGCGTCGACGAACCGGATCGCCGCATCGGTCAGCCGGTCGGTGAGGTAGCCGGTGAACCCGGTCATGCCCCGGTCCTGCCCGAGGGGAACGAGCAGCTCGTTGGCGGCCGCGTCCTCGGGGTCGATCGAGGACCGGGTGGCGTCGATGCGGAAGTAGTCGTGCCCGCCGCCGAGAAAGCCGTAGTACGACTCGAACCCCCGGTTCAGCGGATGGAACGGCCCGGCGGCGCCGAGATGCCACTTGCCGACCATGCCGGTGCGGTAGCCGGACTCCGCGAGGTAGGCGGCGAGCACCTTCTCCGCCGCCGGAAGGCCGTGGTGCGGGTCGGCGGGGGCGTAGGCGAAGTTGCCGTCCATGCCGAAACGCGCCGGATAGCGCCCGGTCAGCAGCGCCGCGCGGGAGGGGCCGCCGGTGGCATGGGCCGCGTATCCATTGGAGAAGACGATGCCTTCCCGGGCGAGGCGGTCGAGGTTGGGGGTACGGAGGTCGGCGGCGCCGTGGAAGCCCACATCGGCGTAGCCGAGGTCGTCCGCCAGGATCACCAGGACGTTCGGCGGCTTCCGGCCCGACAGCCACTCCGGCCAGGCGGCCCGGCTCGCCCCGCCGGGCAGGCAGAGCCCGCCCAGCGCCAGGAGCGCGGCGGCGGCGATGGCGACGGCCACCCCCGCCGCTGCCGCCGCCGGCCGGCGCTTGCGCCGGGCAGGGCCGGCAGCCGCGGCGGCTCCAGCCCCGGAGCGCGGCGCGGCGGACGCGGTGGACATGACGTACCTCCCTGCTGCATCGGCGTCGAGCAACGGCCGCAGGAGCGCACCCGCGAATGCCCGGCGAACGCCGGAGAGGACCGGCCCGCCGACAGCATACCCCAGCCCCGGCCCCCGCCGCGTGCGCGTTCCACACCGGGTCCCCACGATGCGGAACGCACCGGCATCGAACCACCGACGGCGAACCACGAACGCTGCGGCGTTGCCGGACCGGCACCGCACGTGATACACATACCGCCGTCTGCGGGGATGCGGTCCGTGCGGATGAACGGCGGCGGCGCACGGTGCGGGCGGGCGGGCGCGGACGGCGGAACCGGACACCAATCGAACGGGAGGAGACGACGGCATGACGGGTTGCATCGTGGGATGGGCGCACTCGAAGTTCGGGCGGCTGGAGGGCGAGGACGTGGAGTCCCTCATCGTCCGCGCCTCCGCCGATGCGCTGGCGGACGCGGGGGTCGAGCCGGGCGACGTCGACGCCGTCTACGTGGGCCTCTTCAACCACGGCTTCTCCACGCAGGACTTCCCGTCCTCGCTCGTGCTGCAGGCCGACGACCGGCTGCGCTTCAAGCCCGCCACCCGGGTCGAGAACGCGTGCGCCACCGGCTCCGCGGCCATCCACCAGGGCCTCGACCTCATCGAGGCGAAGCGCGGGCGCGTCGTGCTCGTGGTGGGGGTGGAGAAGATGACCGGCACGCCGGGGGAGCGGGTCGGCGAGATCCTGCTCGGCGCGAGCTACCACAAGGAGGACGGCGAGATCGAGGGCGGCTTCGCCGGCGTATTCGCCACCATCGCGCAGCGCTACTACCAGCAGTACGGCGACCAGGGCGACGCGCTCGCCCGCATCGCGGCCAAGAACCACCGCAACGGCTGCGCCAACCCCTGGGCGCAGATCCGCAAGGACCTCGGCTACGAGTTCTGCCGCGAGGTCTCCGACAAGAACCCCATCGTGGCGGCCCCCCTCAAGCGCACCGACTGCTCCCTGGTGTCGGACGGCGCGGCGGCGGTGGTGCTCGCGGACGTGGAGACCGCGCTCACGCTCGACAAGGCCGTGGCCTTCCGCGCGCGCAGCCAGGTCAACGACTTCCTGCCGATGAGCCGACGCGACATGACCTTCCTGGACGGTTGCGCGCGCGCCTGGGAGCAGGCGCTCGGCGACGCGCGCGTGACGCTGGACGACCTCGGCCTGGTGGAGACGCACGACTGCTTCACCATGGCGGAGTTGATGGAGTACGAGGCCATGGGCCTCACGGCGCGGGGCGAGGGCGCGCGCGCCATCGCCGAGGGCTGGACCGAGAAGGACGGCCGCCTGCCCGTCAACCCGTCGGGCGGGCTGAAGTCCAAGGGCCACCCCATCGGCGCCACCGGCGTCTCGATGCACGTGCTGTGCTCAATGCAGCTGCGGGGCGAGGCGGGCGAGATGCAGGTCGGCGGCGCGAAGCTCGCCGGCGCCTTCAACATGGGCGGCGCCGCCGTCGCCAACTACGTCAGCATCCTGGAACCCCTGCGCTGACCGCCGCGGCCGTCCCGTCCGCCGCCGCCGGCGGACGGCCGCCGCCCCCCGAATCAGGAAAGTCGTAAGGCTCCCGCCTACGGACCGCGGGGGCGTTTCCTTACGAGAAACGCCGAAAAGTCCTACAAAAGTCGAGACGATCGCTGACAGACACGAGCGGGCCGCCGGTGCAAGATCGCACCATGTCCGCGCGCCGCCGAATCATACCCCACGCCGTGGTACTCTCGCAGCCTGCGCTGCGGGAAGACCGTGGCGCGGTGCGCCCGCAGCAAGGAACCGGAGGGCACTCCCATGACCCCAGCCGCCGCCGTTGCGCCGGACGATGCCGTTGCATTGGACACCGCCGTTGCACTGGACGATGCAGCCGCACTGGACGATGCCACTGCGCTGGACACCGCCGTTGCGCCAGCCGTCGCCGTTGCGCCAGCCGTCGCCGTTGCACAGGGCGACGCCGATGCCTCCCCCGAGGTCCTCTACCCGACGTGGGACGGCCGGCCGGTGGCTGAGAGCCTCAAGCACTACTGCGTCGGCATGCAGGCGTTCGTCGCCCTCAAGAGCTGGTTCGAGCCTCGCGGCGACGTGTACGTGGCCGTCAACACGCTCGTGTACTACCGGCGGGGCGAGCCGCGAGTGAGCGTCGC
>CAZSPS010000305.1:0-2471 GCA_964608875.1 uncultured Ectothiorhodospiraceae bacterium | reverse complement strand
GTTCACCACCGCGCCCGCCCCGACCTCACCGCCCGCGCGCAGGCTCACCGCGTCCACGCGGTCGCCCGCGCGCCGCACCGAGAGCGCCTCGTCGTGGACGAAGTCCACCCCGAGCGAGCGCGCCTTGCGCCGGAACGCCTGCAGCAGCGAATAGGGGTCCAGCCAGCCCTCGCCGCGGAGCCCGTTCGCCCCGCCCGCGAGCCCGGCGGTGTCGAGCCAGGGGAACTTCCGGCCGAGCTCATCCGGCGAAAGAAGCGCGATGTCCGCCCCCTCCTCGCGCTGGACGGCGTGGTTGCGCTCCATGACGGGGAAGGTCTCGGGGGTGGCGAGCAGCAGGTAGCCGCCCTCGCGCCAGCCGAGGTCCGGCGCCTCGCCCTCGACGGCCAGGTAGTCGGCGGCGTTCTTGACGAAGTGCGCCCCGAAGAGCCCGATGCGCACGTTCTCGGGGGTGGAGAACTGCTGGCGGATGCCGCCCGTGGCGCGCGCGGAGGGGGCGTCCTGGTAGGTCGGATCCCGCTCCACCACCAGCACCCGGCCGTCGAAGCCCGGGTCGGACGCGAGGAAGCAGGCGGTGGAGCAACCGCTCACCCCGCCCCCGATCACCACGACGTCGTAACGGTCTTCCACTGCCCTCACCGCCGGCCGCGTTCAACAGGTCCGGGCGGACTCCGGCGGCGCGGCGCGGCTCGCAACGGGACCCGGCAAGCGCAGCACGGAGGCGGGGCGCAACCGGACGGGGCGGTGCGAAGGGCGCGGGCGGCGCGCGGCGCTCCGGCTCCGCCCGCCCCCCGCTCGTCCCGCTCCCGGCCCGGCCCGGTCAGTCGGCCGCTTCCGCCATCGGCTCCGCCGCCGCCGCGTCCAGCGCCTCGAGCACCCGCGGCGGCGACATCGGCAGGCGGTACATGCGCAGGCCGAGCGCGTCCGCCACCGCGTTCGCGATCGCCCCCATGGGCGGGACGATGGGCGTCTCGCCCACTCCCCGCACCCCGTAGGGATGGCGCGGGTTCGGCTCCTCCACGATCACCGCGTCGATCATCGGCACGTCGGAGCACACCGGCACCCGGTAGTCGAGGAAGCCCGGGTTGTCGAGCTGCCCGCGCTCGTTGTAGACGTACTCCTCGTTGAGCGCCCAGCCGATGCCCTGCACCGCGCCGCCCTGGATCTGGCCTTCCACGTAGCTCGGGTGGACCGCCTTGCCCGCGTCCTGGATCGCGGTGTAGCGCACGATCGCGACGTGCCCGGTCTCGCGGTCCACCTCCACGTCCACCACGTGGGTGCCGAAGGTCGGCCCCGCGCCCTGCGCGTTGAGCGAGGCGGAGGCGCTGATGGGGCCGCCCGTCTTGGCCGAGCTCGCCGCGAGGTCGGCGAGCGAGAGCGGCTCGAAGTCGCCCGCGTTGCTGCTCGCCGGGCGCGCGGCGCCATCCTCCCACACCACCGCGTCCACCGGGATGTCCCAGATCTTGGCGGCGCGCTGGCGGAGGTCCTGGATGATCGACCGGGCCGCCTCGATCACCGCCATCCCGCTCGCGAACGTGACCCGGCTGCCGCCGGTGAGGAAGGTGTAGCCGAGCGAGGCGGTGTCGCTGATCGCGGGGCGCACCTTGTCCAGCTCCACCCCCAGCTCCTCCGCCGCCATCATCGCCAGCGAGGCGCGCGAGCCGCCGATGTCCGGGGTGCCCGCGAGCAGGGCGACGGTGCCGTCCCCGCCCACGTTGAGGGTGGCGCAGGTCTCGCCGCCGATGTTGAACCAGAAGCCGGACGCGACCCCCCGCCCCCGGCCGGGCTCGAGGGGGGTGCGGTAGTGCTCCGACGCCTTCGCCGCCTCCAGGGTCTTGACCAGCCCGATGGGGCCGAAGGTGGGACCGTAGGCGGCCTTGGTGCCCTCGCGGGCGGCGTTGTGCAGGCGGAAGTCGACGGGGTCCATGCCCACCGCCTGGGCCAGCTCGTCCACCACGCACTCCACCGCGTACTCGGAGATGGGCGCCCCGGGCGCGCGGTAGGCCGCGACCTTGGGCCGGTTGGTGACCATGTCGTAGCCGACCACGTCGACGTTCGCCACGTCGTAGGGCGCGAACGCGCACATGCACCCCGGCTGCACCGGCGATCCGCCGAAGGCGCCCGCCTGGTACTTGAGCACGGCCTGGGCGGCGGTGATGCGCCCGTCCCGGGTGACCCCCATCTTCACCCGCACGTTGCCGCCCGAGGTCGGTCCGGTGGCCCGGAACACCTCCGTGCGGCTCATGGTCATCTTCACCGGCTGGCACGCCTTGCGCGAGAGGCCGAGCGCGAGCGGCTCGAGGTACACCACCGTCTTGCCGCCGAAGCCGCCGCCGATCTCGGACGGGGTGACGCGCACCTTCGAGACGTCCATGTCGAGCAGCTTGGCGCAGTAGGCGCGCACCACGTACTGGCCCTGCGTGGTGCACCACAGCTCCGCCTGCCCGTCCTCGGACACGCTGCCGAGGCAGGCG
>CAZSPS010000304.1:0-3415 GCA_964608875.1 uncultured Ectothiorhodospiraceae bacterium | reverse complement strand
GGGGTCACGCAGGCGCTCGACCTCGACTTCTTCCACCAGCTGCTGCACGGGGTCGCGGGAGCGGTGGAGAGCCTCGACGCCCGCATCGAGCCGTTCCTCGACCGGCCGGCGGAGCAGGTGAACCCGATCGAGTCCACCATCCTGCGGATCGGGGCGTTCGAGCTGATCGAGCGCCCGGAGATCCCGAAGGGAGTGGTGATCAACGAAGCGATCGAGCTGGCCAAGACGTTCGGCGGGGAGAACGGCCACCGCTACGTGAACGCAGTGCTCGACGGCCTCGCCCGCAGCGCCCGCTCCGACGACGACGGCGGCGCCGGCAGCGGCGGCGGGGAGGCCGCCGGGGCGAAGGACTGAGACGGAGCGCGACGTGCAGCGCCCGCCGCCCGGCCGCCGCTACCTCGACGCCATGGCCGCGCTCTTCGGCTTCGCCCTGGTGTTGCTGCTCCCTCCGGTGCTCACCTTGTGGGCCACGGAGAGCGCGGGGTGGTTGCTTCCCTACGCCGTATGGGGCGGCCTCATCGCGGTGGCCGCGCTCATCGGGACGCTGCGCCGGCAGGCCCCGGCCTCCCGCGCCCGCACCGGGCAGGCCTCCCCGCGGTGACCCGCGACCCCGCCCGCACCGGCGCCGCTCCGCCTCCGCCGCTTCCCCACCCCCGGTGACGCCGTGACCTTCGAGGTCGAGCACCTCTTCTTCATCGGGGTCGTCTACCTGCTGCTGCTCTTCCTCATCGCCTACGCGACGGACGAGGGGTGGATCCCGCGCCGGGTGGCCCGCCACCCCGCGACCAGCGCCCTCTCGCTCGGGGTGTACGCGACCTCCTGGTCGTTCTACGGCAGCGTCGGCTTCGCGGACGCCAACGGCTTCAACTTCCTCACCATCTACCTCGGCGCGACCCTCGCCTTCCTGCTGACCCCGGTGGTGCTGGCGCCGCTGCTGCGGCTGGTGCGCGAGTACCAGCTGACCTCGCTCGCGGACCTGTTCGCGTTCCGCTACCACAGCCAGGCGAGCGGAGTGCTGGTGACGCTGTTCATGCTGGTGGGGACGGTGCCCTACCTCGCGCTCCAGATCCTGGCGGTCGCCGAGTCCGTGCACATCCTCACGCGGGACGCCGCGCCGCACGTGCTGGCGCTCGGCTTCTGCGCCACCCTCACCCTGTTCGCGATCCTCTTCGGCGCCCGCCACACCACGCCGCGCGAGAAGCACGAGGGGCTGGTGGCCGCGATCGCGTTCGAGTCCGTGGTGAAGCTCGCCGCCCTGCTCGCGGTGGGGCTGTTCGCCCTGTTCGGCGTCTTCGGGGGGGTCGGCGGCCTCGACGCCTGGCTCGCCGCCCACCCCGAGGCCCTGGAGCGCCTCTACGCGCCGGTGCGCGAGGGGCCGTGGACCACCTTGCTGCTGCTGTCCTTCGCCGCCGCCTTCCTGCTGCCCCGCCAGTTCCACATGATCTTCACCGAGAACGTGCGGGAGAGGACCCTGTTCACCGCGGCCTGGGCGTTCCCGCTGTTCCTGCTCGCGCTCAACCTCTTCATCCCGGTCATCCTGTGGGCGGGGCGGATCGGGCTGCCCGGCGCCAACCCGGACTTCCACGTGCTCGGCATCACGCTGGCGGGCGGCGGCAGGCTGCTGCCCGCCTTCGCCTTCCTGGGCGGGATATCGGCGGCGAGCGCGATGATGATCGTGACCACCCTCGCGCTCTCGTCGATGTGCCTGAACCACCTGGTCCTGCCCGCGCGCTACCGCGACCCGGCCCTGCTTCCGCCCGAGCGCCACGACGACCTCTACCGGCGGCTGCGCTCGGCGCGGCGCCTGCTGATCGCGGTCATCGTGCTCGCCAGCTACCTCTTCTTCCTGGTGCTGCAGCGCAACCAGGGGCTGGTGGAGCTGGGGCTCATCTCGTTCGTCGCGGTGGCCCAGTTCGTGCCCGGAGTGGCGGGCGTCCTCTTCTGGTCCGGCGCGACGCGCAGCGGCTTCGTGGCGGGGCTCTCGGGCGGCGCCGCGGTGTGGGCGCTGACCCTGCTCGCGCCGCTGCTCCACCGCTCCGGGCTCATCGCGCTCGACCCCGTGACCTTCCGGCTGCTGAACGGCGAGGCGGCGGGGGTGGACCCCTGGTCGTTCGCCACCTTCCTCTCGCTCGCGGTCAACGGCGGGCTGTTCGCCGCCGTCTCCCTGTTCTCGCGCCCCCGGCGCCGCGAGGTCGAGGCGATGCGGGCCTGCCGGCGCAGCTCGGTGGTGCCCTTCCGCGGCGGCCTGGTGGTGGGGGCGGAGACCCCCGCGGGCTTCACCGACCGCCTGGCCCGCATCCTGGGGCGGATGGCGGCCGAGCAGGAGGTGGCGCAGGCACTGGCCGACCTCGGCATGCCCGCCGGCGAGGAGAACCCGAGCGAGCTGCGGCGCCTTCGCGAGCGCATCGAGCGCAACCTGTCGGGGCTGATGGGCCCCGTGCTGGCGCGCATGATCGTGGACGAACGCCTCCAGACCGACCCCGACGCGCGCACGGCGCTGGCCGACAACGTGCGCCAGATCGAGAGCCGGCTCGGCGACTCCGAGCTGCGCCTGCAGGGGGTGGCGGGGGAGCTGGACGAGTTGCGGCGCTTCCACCGCAACATCCTCGAAGCGCTGCCGCTCGGGGTGTGCGCGATCGACCGCGACGGCAACGTCGCCACCTGGAACGGGGCGATGGAGGCGCTGTCGGGGATCGGCCGGCGCACGGCGCTCGGCTCGAAGGCCGAGCGCCTGCCCGAGCCCTGGCGCGGGCTGCTGCGCTCCGCCCTCGAGGCGCGCGCGGCGCACCAGCCGCGGGTGGCGCTCTCGGTCAACGGCCGGCGGCGCTGGCTCAGCCTGCACCGGGCGGACCTCGCGGGGACGCCGGGGGACGGCCGCGAACCGGAGGGGGCGGTGCTGCTGGTCGAGGACCAGACCGAGCACCGGCGGCTCGAGAGCGAGAGCGCGCACAACGAGCGGCTCGCCTCCATCGGGCGCTTCGCGGCCGGGGCGGCGCACGAGATCGGCAACCCCATCACCGGCATCGCGAGCATCGCCCAGAACCTCGTGCGCGAGACCGGCGAGGCCGGGACGCGCGCGTCGAGCGAGACCATCGTGGAGCAGGCGCGGCGGGTCGCGGTCATCCTGCAGTCCCTGGCCGCGTTCAGCCACGGCGGGCCGCGCCACCGGGCCGCCGCGCCCGCCGCCGCGCGCCTGCAAGTGCGGGACTGCGTGGAGGAGGCGGTGCGGCTCGCCGCCCTGGACCACCGGGACGCGGCGCCGGCGGTGCGCTACGCGAACCGCTGCCCCGAGGGGCTGGCGGTCGTCGCCGAGCGCCCGGCGTTGCTGCAGGTGCTGGTCAACCTGCTGGCCAACGCGCGCGACGCCTCGGATGCGGGGGGCACGGTGGGGGTCGCGGCGCGCGCGCGCGGGGAG
>CAZSPS010000303.1:0-8381 GCA_964608875.1 uncultured Ectothiorhodospiraceae bacterium | reverse complement strand
CTCCGCTTCGAGGCGTCCGTCCCGCTCCTCTTCCGCCCGCGCCTCCGCTTCTCGCTTGCCCGCCTCCGCTTCGAGGCGTCCCTCCCACTCCTCTCTCGCCGTCGGGAGCCGCTCGCCCGTCTGCGGGTCGCGGAACCGCAGCGCCCCGTCCTCTTCCACGTACAGGTCGAGGCCGAGCACCTTGCTGCGCAGCCCCGGCCGCCCGCCCTTCGGACGCGACGGCGCCGCCAGGCGCAACGGCTTGTGTTGCCCGTTCACCAGACGCAGACCCAGCAGCACCGGCTCGTTCTTCCTCTCCGGGTCGAACTGGAAGTACTCCTCGACTCCGAGCGCGCGGTAGATGCCGGGTTTCACCGTCCGGTCCCGGCGCCGGGTGCTGCGCGAGGTGACCTCGAGCACGAACTCCGGCCCCCTCCCTCCTTCCTCCCAGATCCTCCACACGGTCCGGTCCGGGTCGTCCGCGCCGCGCACCACGAACAGGTCCGGAGCGACCGACGCTTCCGGGTTGCCTTGCTGGTAGTGCACGAACAGGTTGTGGCCCACGTACACGTTCGCGCGGGGGCGGAACCAGTTCTCGAGGGCGACGCACGCATCCTCGATGACGCGGGCGTGTCTGACGGTCTCACCCACCGGACGACCGTCCCACGGCGGGTAGAAGATCTCGGTGGAAGCGTCGGCATCGGCGGCGTCCGGCGCAACGGCAGAGGCTGGCGCAACGGCGGTTTCCCGCACGATGGCGGCGGGGCGTGGTGCGACGATGGCGGCTGGGGTCATGGGAGTGCCCTCCGGTTCCCTGCAGGCGCACCGCGCCACGGTCTTCCCGCGGCGCAGGCGGCGAGAGTACCACGGCGTGGGGTATGATTCGGCGGTGCGCGGACATGATGCGATCTTGCACCGCCAGCCCGCTCGTGTCTGTCGGATACAGTCTCGACTTTCGTAAGGAAATCGCCCCGCGGTCCGTAGGCCTGGGTCCTACGCCACCGCGGATCCGGGCGGCGCGTGCGAGAATGGGGGCGTCGGTGATGCATCGCGGCCGGACCCGCGCCGGGGGGAGCGCCCCCGCCGCCCGGACCGCGGTCCGGGAGGCCCGCAGGACCATGCGCGAGACGACAGCCGGGAAGGTCGGGCCGGAGCTCGTCGCGGCGTTCCGGGAGCAGGGCGCGGCGCTGCTCCCCGGCGCGTTCCGGGAGTGGGTGGAGCCCCTGCGCGCCGGGGTGGCTGAGGTGATGGCCGCGCCCAGCGAGTTCGAGCGCACGGTGCGCCCGGAGGACGGCAGCCCGCCCTTCTTCCAGGACTACTGCAACTGGCGCCGCATCCCGGACTTCCGAAGGTTCGTGCACGAGAGTCCGGCCGGCGCGATCGCGGCCGCCCTGATGCGCTCGCGCCGGGTGCGCTTCTTCCACGAGCACGTGCTCGTCAAGGAGCCCGGCACCCCGGTCGCCACCCCCTGGCACCACGATCAACCCTACTACTGCCTCGGCGGCGAGCAGACGGTGAGCCTGTGGGTCGCGCTCGACCCGGTGCCCCGCGAGAGCGCGGTCGAGTACGTGGCGGGCTCGCACCGCTGGGGGCGCACGTTCAAGCCGATGCGCTTCAACGGCACCGACCTCTTCGCCGGCGACCGCAGCGATCCGGTGCCCGACGTCGCCGCGCGCCGGGACGAGTTCGATCTGCTGGCCTGGGACATGCAGCCCGGGGACGCGGTCGCGTTCAGCTTCCTCACGCTCCACGGCGCGCCGGGCAACGTGTCGCAGACCACGCGCCGGCGCGCGTTCACCGCCCGCCTGGTCGGAGACGACGCCGTGTTCCGGGACCTCGGCGGGCTCGGCTCGCCGCCGTTCCGGCATCTCGCCCTGAAGGACGGCGACCCGCTCGCAGGCCCCGACTTCCCGGTCGTGTACCCGCCGCCGGCGGCGGCGGCCGGGGCGGGGACCCCCACGAGGACATAGCCATGGCGGATGCGATGATCGTCGCCCCCCAGCCGGATGCGGTCGAAGCGGGGGCCGTGGTGCTGCGCGAGGGCGGCAACGCGGTCGATGCGGCCACCGCGTGCGCCTTCGTGCAGATGGTGGTGGACCCGCTCATGTGCGGGGTGGCGGGCTTCGGCACCATGCAGCTCTTCCTCCCGGACGCCGGGGTGCACGAGTTCATCGACTTCCACGGCAAGGTGCCGGCCGCCGCCACCCCCGACATGTGGTCCGACCGCATCCTCGGCGAGACCGACGACGGCTTCGGCTTCGTACTCGAGGGGGCGGTCAACGACCTCGGCTACCAGTCGATCACCACCCCCGGCACGCTCAAGGCGTTCCACGAGGCGCACGCCCGCCACGGCCGCCTGCCCTGGGAGCGCGTGCTGGCCCCGGCCATCGCCTTCGCCCGCGACGGCTTCGACCTCCACCCCGGGGTCTACCTCTACTGGATGACCCCCGTGCTGCCGGGGCGCACGAGCATCCTCGACCGGCTGCGCTACAGCCCGTCGGGGCGGCGCATCTACTGCGGGCCGGACGGGGCCGCCCCGAAGCCCATCGGGAGCCGCATCCGCAATCCCGACTTCGCCGATACGCTCGAGCGCATCGCCCGCGAAGGCGCCGCGGACTTCTACGCCGGCGAGCTCGCGCGCCGCATCGACGCCGACCTCGCCGCCGGCGGGGCGCTGCTCGACGGCGGGGACCTCGCGCGCTACGAGACCACGCGCAACGCTCCGCTGTGGGGCGAGTACCGCGGGCACCCGTTCGCCACCAACCAGCCCCCCGGCGGCGGGGTGATGCTGGTGGAGATGCTGAACATCCTCGAATCGTTCGACCTCGCCGCCATGGGGCACAACTCGCCGGAGTACATCCGCACCGTATCCGAGGCGATGAAGGCGGCGACCGCGGACAAGGACCGCTACGTCGGCGACCCGGCCTTCGTCGACGTGCCGCTCGAACGGCTGTGCTCGCGCGAGTACGCGCGCGAGCGGGCGGACGCGATCCGGCGCGGCGAGCGCTTCCGGGTCGAGCGGCTCGGCATCCGGGAGTCCTCCGGCACCACGCACGTCTCCGTCGTCGACCACGACGGCGCGGCGGTCTCGGTCACCCACTCGCTCGGCATGATGTCCGGGGTCATCACCGAGGGGCTCGGCTTCATGTACAACGGCTGCATGGCGGTGTTCGACCCGCGGCCGGGGCGGGCGGGCTCCATCGCGCCCGGCAAGTCGCGCTTCTCCTCCGCCTGCCCGACCGTCGTCTTCCATCCGGGCGCGGGCGGCGCCGGGGAGGCGGCGGAGCTCCGCCCGCGGCTCGTCCTGGGGGCGCCGGGCGGCACCCACATCGTGATGGGGGTGATGCAGACCATCCTCAACGTCGTCGACTTCGGCATGAGCGTCGGCGAGGCGGTGCTCGCGCCCCGTTTCTCGGCCACCCACGACGCCATCACCGTCACCGCCCGCATCCCGCGCTACGCCTGCGCGCCGCTCGAGCGCGAGGGCTACGCCGTCGAGCGCCTGGCCGCGAGCTACGACATCGCCTCGGTGCACGCGATCGAGGCGCGCGCGGACGGCAGGCTCCGGGGCGGGGCCGACATCGTCTACGGCGGCGGCATGGCCCTCGGGGTGCCGGGGGAAGGGTGAGCCGGCGGCGACGCCGCGGCTGCAAACGCGGCTGGACGCCGCGGGGGTGAGGGGCGTATCCTCACCCGCCCCGCGCCCGTAGCTCAGCTGGATAGAGTGTTGGCCTCCGAAGCCAAAGGTCACAGGTTCGAATCCTGTCGGGCGCGCCACGCATAGCGGAACGGGAGGCAAGGCACATGGCGTTCTACGAGCTTCGCCGGTACACGGTCCGGCCGGGCAAGATGCAGGAGTGGCTCGAGTACATGGAGGGGACCATCATCCCCTTCCAGGTCTCCAAGGGCATGGTGATCACGGGCAGCTACCGCGGCGAGGACGACGATTCGGTCTACTTCTGGACCCGGCGCTTCGAGAGCGAGGAGCAGCGCAAGGCGCTCTACGCCGCGGTCTACGAGAGCGACTACTGGAAGGACGAGGTGGCCCCCAGGGTGGGCGGCCTCATCGACCGGGACGCCATCGAAGTCACCCGCGTGGTGCCCACCCCGAGGTCCGTCGCGCAGTAGCCGGCGGGTCCGGCGGCAGGGGGGAGAAGAATCCCTCCGCCTTTGTGTTACTATCGGGAGTTCGCGCCCCTGGAGGCGCCTGCGGCCGGGCGGGGAGTCGTCCCGGCTCGCAGGCGGCGGGCCCGGGAGGACCGGTGCGGCCCGCACCGGAGGGCGCGCCGGCCGGCCTTCGGGCCGGCTCTCGAAAATAATGACAGAGGTGTCCCGTGAGTGGCAGCAACAGCGAAGACCGTACCTTCAAGCTCGCATCCATCGAAAAGTCCAAGCCGCCCGAGAAGGTCAAGGGCACCTGGTACCGCTACGTCATCAAGAACGAGCTGACGAGCATCCAGGGATACGCCCGCGGGTCCCGGGTCACCGTGACCCATCAGGCCAACCGCTACGTCAAGGCGCTCAACGCCAAGAACGACCCGACCCGCGCCGCCGGGCCGTGGGCGACGCAGCGCCGCAAGGCCGCCGCCGCGGGCGACTAGCGGGCGTACTGGCCGGCGAGCCACTCCCGGAGCACTTCGCCGGTGTGCTCGCCCAAGAGGGGCGCGGGCCGGCGCACCGCTCCCGGGGTCCCGGACAGCTTGACGGGGACCCCCAGGGTCTTCATCGGCCCCGCCTTGGGGTGCTCGACCTCCGCCGCCATCGCGCGCGCGGCGGCCTGCGGGTCGCGCAGCAGCACTTCGGCGTGGTCCAGCACCGGGCCGGCGGGCACCCCGGCCTCTTCGAACCGCTCGCACCACCAGGCGGTGGTCTGCCGCCGGAACCACGGGTCCAGCTCCGCCTCGAGCGCGCGCACGTTGCGCACCCGGTCCGCCTTGGTCTCGAAGCGCGGGTCGTCGAGCAGCGCCTCGCAGCCGAGGATGCGGCACACCGAAACCCAGAAATCCTGCGAAGCGGCGCCCACGGTCACGTAGCCGTCGGCGGTGGCGAAGAGCTGGTAGGGGGCGCTGCCGCGATGGCTCTGCCCCAGCCGCTCCGGCGCCTCGCCGTTCGCGAACACCGCCGCCGCCTCGTACACCCCGAGGGCGAGGCCCGCCTCGAAGAGCGAGGTGTCCACGTGCTGGCCGCGTCCGGTCTTCTCGCGTGCCGCGAGCGCCGTGAGGATGCCGATGGCCGCGTTCATGCCCGCGCAGATGTCGGTGACCGGCACCGGGATGCGGTACGGAGGGCCGTCCGGCGGCCCGTTGATGCTCATGAGGCCGGTCATGCCGCAGGCGATGAGGTCGAACCCGCCGCGCGGCGCGTACGGCCCGGTCTGGCCGAAGCCCGAGATGGAGCAGTAGACGAGCCGGGGGTTGAGCGCGCTCATCGCCTCGTAGCCGACTCCGATGCGGGCCGCGGTGCCGGGCCTGAAGTTCTCGACCAGCACGTCGGCGCCGGCCGCGAGCCGCTTGAAGTCCGCGAGACCGCCGGGCTCCTTGAGGTCGAGGCAAACGGAGCGCTTGTTCCGGTTCCAGAGCATGAAGGGGGCGCTCTCCCCCTCGACGAAGGGGGGAGTGCCGCGCATGTCGTCGCCCGTACCGGGGCGCTCCACCTTGACCACGTCGGCGCCGTGGTCGGCGAGGATCATCGCGCACCAGGGGCCGGACAGGTGGGTGGTGAGGTCGAGTACCCGGAGATGGGAGAGGGAGGTGGCCATGTTGCGGTTCCCGCGCTTGTACCGAGCCGCGGGCGAGTATAACGGCGGCGCCGTTCCCCGCCGGCGTCCCCGGGTCCGCTTCGGTCCGCCTCGGTCCGCTTCCCCGATCCGCTCCGGGTATGATGGCGCGGCCGAGCGCGCTTCCCAGGGAGACTCCGAATGGCGTCCTATCGAACGATTACCGACGGCCTGCTCTTCCCCGAGGGTCCGGTGGCGATGCCGGACGGCACCGTGCTCGTGGTCGAGATCGGGCGCGGCACCCTCACCCGCGTGTTCCCGGACGGCCGCCGGGAGGTGGTGGCCGAGACCGGCGGCGGCCCGAACGGGGCGGCCATCGGCCCGGACGGGAAGTGCTACGTCTGCAACAACGGCGGGTTCAAGTGGAAGGTCGAGGCGAACGGCAACCGCCGCTCCATCGGCCAGTCCGACGACTACGCGGGCGGGCGCATCGAGCGGGTGGACCTCGACACCGGCGCCGTGGAGGTCCTCTACGACTCGTGCGCGGGCCGCCCGCTCAAGGGTCCGAACGACCTCGTGTTCGACCGCGCCGGCGGCTTCTGGTTCACCGACCTCGGCAAGGTGAGGGAGCGCGAGATCGACCGCGGCGGGGTCTACTACGCCCGCGCCGACGGGAGCTTCATCCGCGAGGTCGTGCACCCCTTCCTGACCCCGAACGGCATCGGCCTCTCGCCCGACGAGAAGACGCTGTACGTCGCCGAGACCGAGGGCGGGCGGCTGTGGGCCTACCCCATCGTGGGCGAGGGCGAGGTGGCGATGGAGCCGTTCCCGCCCTCGTTGAACGGGGGGCGGCTGGTGACGTGCGACGGGGGCTGGCGGCGCTTCGACTCCCTGGCCGTCGAGGCCTCGGGCAACGTGTGCGTCGCCACCCTGATGACCCCCGGCATCACCGTGGCGAGTCCGGACGGCGGCACCGTGGAGTTCGTGGAGTTCGACGACCCGTACACCACCAACATCTGCTTCGGCGGCGCGGACCTGAAGACCGCCTTCGTCACCCTGTCCTGGGAAGGGCGGCTGGCCGCCATGGACTGGCCGCGCCCGGGGCTCCCCCTCAACTTCCTCAATAGCGGCGGCGGAGGAGGACGCACGCCATGACCGCGCGCGTGGTGCTGGCGATGATGAAGCACGAGACCAACACGTTCTCGCCCGTCCCGACCGACCTCGCACGCTTCTCCAAGGGCCCGGACCTCCTCCCGTACCGGGGCGAGGCCGTGCTCGACGCCTACCGGGGCACGGGCTCGTGCATCGCGGGCTTCATCGACGAGGCCGAGGCGGCGGAGGCGGAGATCGTGCCGTCGATCGCGGCCAACGCGCCCCCGAGCGGGCCGGTGCACACGGCGGCCTACGAGTACGTGTGCGACGCCGTCCTGGCCTCGGTGCGCGCGGGTTGCGACGCGGTGCTGCTGGACCTGCACGGCGCGATGGTGACCGAGGAGTACGAGGACGGGGAGGGCGAGCTGCTCGCGCGCATCCGCTCGCTCGCACCCGGCATCCCCATCGCCGTCACCCTCGACATGCACGCCAACCTGTACCCGGCGATGGTGGACAACGCCGACGTCATCGCCGGCTACCAGACGTACCCCCACGTCGACTACCACGAGACCGGGGTGCGGGCGGCGCGCCCGCTGTTCGCGATGCTGCGCGGGGCGGCGCGCCCGGTCATGGCGTGGGGCAACCGCCCGATGCTGCCCCACGTCATGCGCCAGGGGAGCGGCGACTTCCCGAACCGCGAGTTGCAGGCGCGTGCGCGCGAGATGGAGGGGGAGGAGGGCGGCGCCCTCGCGGCGAGCCTCTTCACCGGCTTCCCGCACGCCGACATCGCCAACGCGGGGCTGAGCTGCGTGGTGGTGACGGACGGCGGGCGCGGGGCGGCGGAGCGGATGCGCGACGAGCTGCTGGACTTCGCGTGGTCCCAGCGCGAGGCGTTCGTGTACCGCATCGAGCCCCTCGCGGACTCCATCGCGCGGGCGCGCAAGGCGGCGGAGGAGGGGGACGCCGCCGCCGACGCGGGCGGCGCCGGCCCCGTCATCCTGCTCGACCACTACGACAACGCGGCCTCCGGCGGCACCATGGACTCCATGACCGTGCTGCGCGCGATCCTCGAGGCGGGGCTCGAAGACGTGGCGGTGTTCGCGGTGCACGACCCGGGCGCGGTGCGCGAGCTGGCGCAGGCCGGGGTGGGCGCGGAGGCGGCGGTGATGCTGGGCGGCAAGATCGACATGCCGGCCATCGGTCTCGCCGGCGAGCCGCTCGAGGTACGGGGGCGGGTGAAGCTCATCTCCGACGGGCGCTTCCGCAACCTCGGCCCGGCCGCGACCGGGGTGCGGATGGACATGGGGCCGACGGTGGTGCTCGACACCGGGCGGGTGGAGATCGTCGTCATCTCGAGGCACCAGGAGCCGAACGACCTCAACTGCTTCCTCAGCCTCGGCATCGACCCCCGCACCCGGCGCTACCTGATGTTGAAGAGCCGCATCCACTACCGGGCCGGGTTCGCGGACGTGGCGCGCGAGGTGGTGGAGTGCGCGGGCACCGGCGTTTGCACCTCCGACTACGGCATGCTCGACTTCCGCAACGTGCGCCGCCCCATCTACCCCCTCGACCGGATCAACGAGCCCTGAGGGGC
>CAZSPS010000302.1:0-6600 GCA_964608875.1 uncultured Ectothiorhodospiraceae bacterium | reverse complement strand
GCGCGCGCGCCCAGCCGGGGGGGCTGCCGCTCCCCGGCCCGCAGCCGCAGGAACCCCGCGAAGGCCACCATGGCCCCGTTGTCGGTGCAGAGCTCGGGCCGCGGGTAGAACACGTCCGCGTCGAGGTCCGCGCGAAGCCGTTCGCGCAGGCGGCGGTTCGCCCCCACCCCGCCGGCCACCACCAGGCGGCCGAGGCCGGTCTCCTCGAGCCCTCGCCGGCACTTGACGAACAGCGTGTCCACCACCGCGTCCTCGAACGCGCGCGCCACGTCCGCAGCCAGCGAAGGGCCGGGGTCGGCGGAGCGGAAGGCGTGCAGGGCGTGGGTCTTGAGCCCGCTGAAACTGAAGTCGAGGCCGGGGCGGTCGGTCATGGGCCGCGGGAAGCGGAAGCGTCCCGGGTCGCCCTCGCGGGCGAGCGCGGCCAGCGCCGGCCCACCCGGATAGCCGAGGCCGAGGAGCTTGGCGGTCTTGTCGAACGCCTCGCCCGCCGCGTCGTCCACCGACTCGCCGACGGTCCGGTACTCCCCGACCCCGGCGACGGCCACCAGCTGGGTGTGCCCGCCCGACACCAGCAGGGCGAGGAACGGGAACTCGGGGGCGGGCGCTTCGAGCAGGGGGGCGAGCAGGTGGGCCTCCATGTGGTGCACCGCCACCGCGGGCGCCCCCCATCCGTAGGCGAGGCTCCGCCCCACGGCCGCGCCGGCCAGCAGCGCGCCGATGAGACCGGGGCCCGCGGTGTAGGCGACCCCGCCCACCTCGCCCGCCTCGCGCCCCGCTTCCGCGAGCGCCTCGCGCACCAGGGGCAGCACGCGGCGCACGTGGTCGCGGGCCGCGATCTCCGGCACCACCCCGCCGTAGCGGGCGTGCACCGCGGCCTGGCTGTGCAGCCGGTGCGCGACGAGCCCCTCGCGTCCGTCGTAGAGGGCGACCCCCGTCTCGTCGCACGAGGTCTCGATGCCGAGCACGAGCACGGTCGGCTCCGCCCTCCTCTCCTCAGGCCGCCTTCTCCATCGCTCCGGTATAGCGGCCGAGGCACGCGAGGGCGTTCAGCCGCTCGCGCCGCACGAGCACCTGCTGGGCGCGCTTCACGTTGGCCCGCTTGCCGCGCCAGGCGCGCAGGGCCGGGTCCTGGAGCGCGCGGCCGTAGGAGAAGCTGAGCGCCCACGGGAGCTGCGCGGAGAGCGCGTTCATGGTGTTGAGGTGCGCGGTGGCGAGCGCCGCGCTCTGTCCGCCGGACAGGAACACCACCCCCGGCACCGATGCCGGCACGGCGTCGAGCAGGCACTCGACGGTGCGCGCCGCCACTTCGTCCACCCCCGCCTGCTTGCGGCAGTCCTTGCCCGAGAGGACCATGCTCGCCTTGAGCACGGTGCCCGCGAGATGCACGCCCTGGGCCTCCATCTCCGCGTACATCACGCGCTGGGTGCGGAGCGTGGCCTCGTAGCAGCGGTCGATGGTGTGGTTGCCGTCCATCAGCACCTCGGGCTCCACGATCGGCACCACCCCCGCCTCCTGGCAGAGCGCGGCGTAGCGGGCGAGCGCGTGGGCGTTGGCGTGCAGGCACGCCTCGCTCGGAACCCCGCCGCTCCCGCCGATCGCGATCACCGCCCGCCACTTCGCGAACTTCGCTCCGAGCTTCACGTACTCCGCGAGCCGCTCGCGCAGGCCGTCGAGCCCTTCGGTGACCTTCTCGCCGGGATGCCCCGCGAGGTCCTTGGCTCCGGTGTCCACCTTGATGCCGGGCAGGATGCCCTGCTCCTCGAGCGCCCGCGCGAACGGCACCCCCTGCGAGGTGGCCTGGCGGAGGGTCTCGTCGAACAGGATCATCCCGCTCAGGGACTCGCCGCCGCCGGGCGCCGTGATCAGCAGCTCGCGCCAGCTCCGGCGGTTGTCTTCGGTCGATTCGAGCCGGATGGAGTCGAACCGGCGCGCGATGGTGGGCGCGCTCTCATCGGCCGCCAGGATGCCCTTGCCGCGCGCCACCATCGCCCGCGCGATGCCTTCGAGCCTCGTCTTGTCCATTGCCTTGCCTCCGTTTGGTTCCCAAGGACCGGCGCCGCCGTCACCCGGCGGCCCGCGCCCGCTCCCCCTCGCCCCACGCCGCTTCGAGCGCCGCCACCGCGGGCAGCTTCCGCCCTTCCAGGAACTCGAGGAAGGCGCCGCCGCCGGTGGAGATGCGCGATACCCCGTCCGCCGCCCCGAACGTCTCGATGGCGGCGAGGGTATCGCCCCCGCCCGCGAGCGAGAACGCGGGGCTCGCCGCCACCGCCTGCGCGAGGCGCCGCGTGCCGGCGGCGAACGGCGCACATTCGAACGCGCCGACCGGACCGTTCCAGATGACGGTGCCCGCCCCCTCCAGGATGCGCGCGAGGCGCTCCGCGCTCGCGGGCCCCACGTCCAGGATCATCTCGTGCGCCGCGACCTCCGCGACCGGCTTCACCGCCGCCCGCGCGTCGGCGGAGAGCGCCTCCGCGACCACCGCGTCCTCGGGCAGCACCACCTCCGCACCCGCCGCCTCCCCGGACGCGCGGGCGCGGGCGCGTTCGAGCAGGCCGCGCGCGAACTCGACGCGCTCGCGGTCCACCAGGGACGCCCCCACCGGATGCCCGGCCGCGGCGAGGAAGGTGTTGGCGATGCCGCCGCCCACGACCAGGGTATCGACCCGGCGCACGAGGTTCTCCAGCAGCTCGATCTTGCCGGCCACCTTGGCCCCGCCGACGACGGCCACGAGCGGGCGCGCGGGCCGCTCGAGCGCCTGCCCGAGGGCCTCCAGCTCGGCGGCGAGGAGCGGCCCGGCGCACGCCGCCGCCGCGTGGCCGGCGACCCCGCACGTGGAGGCGTGCGCGCGGTGCGCGGTGCCGAAGGCGTCCATCACGAACAGCTCGCAGGTGCCGGCCATCGCGCGCGCGAGCCCGTCGTCGTTCGCCTGCTCGCCGCGCAGGAAGCGCACGTTCTCCGCCATCGCCAGCTCCCCCGGCGCCGGCCCCGGACCGTCGTGCGGCCACCCGGCGGCGAGCGCGACCGGCCGCCCCAGCACCTCCCCCAGGCACGCCGCCACGGGGGCCATGGACAGGCGGGGGTCGAAGCGCCCCTCCTGCGGGCGCCCGAGGTGGGACACTACCGTCACCGCCGCCCCCGCCGCGAGCGCCCGTTCGAGGGCGGGGGCCGCCGCGCGCACGCGGGCCGCGTTGGCCACGCGGGGGCCCGGATGCGAGAGCGGGACGTTCAGGTCCGCCCGCACCAGCACCCGCCGGCCCGCGAGGGCGAAGTCCTGCATGCGGCCGAAGGCGGGGGCCGTCATGACGCCGGCGCGCGCCCCGTGCGCCTCGCGCGCCTCATGCGTTCATCAGGGCGGCGATGGTGTCGAGCATCCGGTTGGAGAAGCCCCACTCGTTGTCGTACCACGCCAGCACCTTGACCTGCCGGCCGCCGAGCACCTTGGTGAGCGGCGCCTCGTAGATGGAGGACGCCGGGTGGTGGTTGAAGTCCACCGACACCAGCGGCTCCTCGTTGTAGGCGAGGATGCCCGCGAGCGGCCCCTCGGAGGCGGCGCGCATGGTGCGGTCGATCTCCTCGACGCTGGTGTCGCGGCTCGCGGTGAAGGTCAGGTCCACCAGCGACACGTTGAGGACCGGCACCCGCAGGGCGAAGCCGTCCAGACGCCCGTCCAGCTCCGGCAGGACCAGCCCCACCGCCGCCGCCGCCCCCGTGCGGGTGGGGATGATGGAGGCCGCCGCGGCGCGC
Organism: uncultured Ectothiorhodospiraceae bacterium; assembly: GCA_964608875.1. GTDB lineage: Bacteria > Pseudomonadota > Gammaproteobacteria > HK1 > HK1 > JAJDXW01. The sequence goes on along the minus strand of CAZSPS010000302.1, from coordinate 2,856 downwards.
GCGCGCCTGAGGTCGGAGTGGTAGACGTCGTTCAGGGCCTGGTCGTTGGTGTAGGCATGGACGGTGGTCATGATGCCGTGCTCGATGCCGATCGCGTCGTGCAGCGGCTTCACCAGGGGCGCGAGGCAGTTGGTGGTGCACGAGGCGTTCGAGATCACCCGGTGCCCGGACTCGAGGACGTGGTGGTTGACCCCGTACACCACGGTCGCGTCGACGTCCTTGCCGCCCGGCGCGGAGATGACGACCTTCTTCGCGCCCGCTTCGAGATGGGCGCCCGCCGCCGCCTTGCTGGTGAAGCGCCCCGTGCTCTCGACCACCACGTCCACCCCGAGGTCGCCCCAGGGCAGCCGCGCGGGCTCGCGCTCGGCGAGCACCCGGACCCGGTCGCCGTTCACCACCATCGCCCCGTCCTCGACCTCGACCGTGCCCGGGAAGCGCCCGTGCGCGCTGTCGTAGCGGGTGAGGTGGGCGTTGGCGCCCACGTCGCCGAGGTCGTTGACGGCGGCGATCTCGATCTCCCCCGTGCGCCCGCTCTCGTAGAGGGCGCGCAGGATGTTGCGCCCGATGCGCCCGTAACCGTTGATTCCGACTCTGATCGTCATGGCCGTACCACTCCGTCTGCACTGTCCGCTCGCTCCGCCCCGTGCGTTCCGTGCGCCCCGTGCGCTCCATCCGCTCCGTCCGTGCGTTCGCCGCCCCCCCGCGCCGCCGCGCCGCCCGCGGCCTCGAGGCGCTCGCGCACCGCCGCCGCCACCCCCTCGGACGTGAGCCCGAAGTGGCGGAACACGTCCGCTGCGGGCGCCGACTCCCCGAACGTCCCGACGCCGAGCGCGAGCCCGTCCAGGCCCACGTACTTGCGCCAGCCGTCCGGGATGGACGCCTCGACCGACACCCGCAGCCCGCGCGGCGGCAGCACCTCGTTCCGGTACGCCTCGTCCTGGGCGTCGAACACGTCGGTCGACGGCATCGACACCACCCGCACCGCGTATCCCTCGGCGGCGAGAGTGTCGGCGGCGCCGGCCGCGAGCGGGACCTCCGAGCCGGTGGCGATGAGGACCGCGTCCGGCGCGCGCCCCGGCGGCTCGGGCACGAGCACGTAGCCCCCGCGCCGCACGGCCTCGGCCTGCGCGGGGGTGCGCTCCCGGCAGGGCACGCCCTGGCGCGAGAGCAGCAGGCACACCGGCCCGCCGCCGCGCTCGATGGCGTAGCGCCAGGCGGTCGCCGTCTCCAGCGCATCGCACGGCCGCCACACCGACAGGTTCGGGATGAGCCGCAGCGAGGGGCCGTGCTCCACCGCCTGGTGGGTCGGCCCGTCCTCGCCGAGCCCGATCGAGTCGTGCGTGAGCACGAACACCCCCCGCACCCGCATCAGCGCCGCCATCCTGAGGGCGTTGCGCGCGTAGTCGGAGAAGACCAGGAACGTGCCGCCGTAGGGGATGACCCCGCCGTGCAGCGACATGCCGTTCAAGATCGCGAACATCGCGAACTCGCGCACCCCGAAGTAGACGTAGTTGCCGTCCGGCTCGGCGCGCGTGACGGGGCGCGAGCCGGTCCACTCGGTGAGGTTCGAGCCGGTGAGGTCGGCCGAGCCGCCGACCAGCTCCGGCAGGTACGCGGCGAAGCGCTCCAGGGCGAGCTGGGAGGCCTTGCGGGTGGCGAGCGCCTCCGTCTCGCCCGCGAGCCCGGCGACGGCGGCCGCCGCCGCCACGGCCCAATCGGCGGGCAGCGCTCCGGCGAGCCGGCGCTCGAGCTCCGCCGCAGGCTCCGGGTGCGCCTCCCGGTAGGCCTCCATGCGCACGCGCCACCGCTCCTCGAGCGCCGCGCCGCGCGCACGCGCGTCCCATCCGGCGCGCACTTCCTGCGGCACCTCGAAGGGCGGGTGCGGCCAGTCGAGCGCCGCGCGGGCGAGCGCGACCTCCGCTTCCCCCAGGGGAGCGCCGTGCGTGGCCTCCGTACCCTCGAGGTTCGGCGCGCCCCGGCCGATGACGGTGCGGCAGCACAGCAGGCTCGGCCGCTCGCGCTCGGCGTGCGCCGCCTCGAGCGCCGCGCCGACCGCCGCCGGGTCGTGCCCGTCCACCCCCGGCGCCACGTGCCAGCCGTAGGCCCGGAAGCGCGCCGGCGTATCGTCCGTGAACCAGCCGCCGACCTCGCCGTCGATCGAGATGCCGTTGTCGTCGTAGAGCACGACCAGCTTGCCGAGCCCGAGGGTGCCGGCGAGCGAGCACGCCTCGTGCGAGATGCCCTCCATCAGGCAGCCGTCGCCCGCGAACACGTAGGTGCGGTGGTCCACCACCTCGTGCCCCGGGCGGTTGAAGTGCGCCGCCAGCAGGCGCTCGGTGAGCGCCATCCCCACCGCGTTGGCGAGCCCCTGGCCGAGCGGGCCGGTGGTGGTCTCCACCCCCGGGGTGAGCCCCCGCTCCGGGTGGCCCGGGGTGCGCGATCCGAGCTGGCGGAAGCGTTCCAACTCCGCCATCGGGAGGTCGTATCCGCTGAGGTGCAGCAGCGCGTAGAGGAGCATCGAGCCGTGCCCGTTCGAGAGCACGAAGCGGTCGCGGCCGGGCCAGCCGGGGTTCGAGGGGTTGTGGCGCAGATGGTCGTTCCAGAGCACTTCGGCGATGTCCGCCATGCCCATCGGCATACCGGGATGGCCGGAGTTCGCGCGCTGCACCGCGTCCATCGCGAGCACGCGCACCGCGTTCGCAAGCTCCCTTCGCGATGGCATCTTCTGCACCACCACCCGCCAGGCCAGTCAGCGCCGCCGCAGGCACCGCCGGCCGCGACGGGGGCGGATTGTACCGAAGCGCCGCGCCTTGACAATCACCCCCCCCCCCCCCCCCCCCCCCCCCCGCCCCCCGG
>CAZSPS010000301.1:0-6035 GCA_964608875.1 uncultured Ectothiorhodospiraceae bacterium | reverse complement strand
TCGTCCGGGTCCAGGAACGAGAACGCGAGCGCCCCCACCCGCCCCTGTGGATGGCGTGCACCAACCGCGAGACCATCAAGGTCGCGGCCCGCAACGGGGTGGGCGCGCTCGCGTTCTCGTTCCTGGACCCGGACGAGGCGCGCACCTGGTCCGAGGTCTACTACGACATCGTGCGCAGCGAGGAGTGCGTGCCTCTGGGCCACGCCGTGAACCCGAACCTCGCCATGGTGTCCGCGTTCTCGATGCACGAGGACCGCGCGGAGGCGATCCGCCGCGGCCAGGACCACTTCGAGTTCTTCCGCTACGCGCAGCAGAAGCTGGTGGCCGAGGACTTCGTGCCCGGCCACAGCGACATGTGGGCCGAGTTCACCGCCCGGCGCGGCGACGCATCCGACCGCCTCATCCAGGCCGCCCTGGCGCGCGCGGAGTTCGACGGGGCGGGGATCGGGACCCCGGCGGACATGGAGCGCCACTTGCGCGACCTCGAGGCGGCGGGGGTGGACCAGGTGATCTTCATGCAGCAGGCGGGGCGCAACACCCACGCCAACATCTGCGAGTCGATAGAGCTGTTCGCGCGCACGGTGATGCCGGGGTTCCAGGCGCGCGCGGCGGAGCGCGAGGCGCGCAAGGCGCGCGAGCTCGGCCCGCACGTGGAGGCGGCGCTCGCCCGCAAGCGGTTCATGCAGCCGGTCTCGCGCGACGAGACGCCGGTGGTGAAGGCGGCGGTGAAGGCGGCCACCTTCGACGCGCTGGCGGCCCGGAAGGACGCGGCCGGCTGAACCGCGGCAGAGGCCGGGAAGCGTCTGGGGCCTGGGGAGGCCGGGCGCCGGATGCCGGGCGGCGGTCGGCGCGTTCCGCGCTAGTTCTGCCGGCGGGGGGAGGCGTCGAGGAGGAGGCCGCGGAAGGCGGCGAGGTCGGCGACCACCCGCACCGCCTCCTCCAGCAGGAGCTCGCCGCGCAACTCGGCGAAGCCCGGCGCGCCTCCCTCCGCACCCGCACCCGCATCCGCGTCTGCATCTGCGCCCGCGTCCAGTTCAGGACTCGGGCCGCCGTCCCCGCGTGCGCCGCGCAGCGCGCGCAGGCGCCGCTCCTGGTCCGCCTCGGCTTCGGCGTGCGCTTCGCGGCGGCGCTCCCGGTGCAGGTCGAGGTCCTCCTGCCCGCGCAGCCCGCGCCGGTACTCGGACTCCTCGCGCAGCAGCCGGAAGGGCTCGGCCTCGCGCAACCGCTCGCGGCTGCGCCGGCGCACGAAGTCCGCCGCCGTCCCGTTCGCCGCGCGCGCCTCCCACCGCACCGGATCGACCTCCGCCCACGGCAGGGCGGTGTCGAGGTCGCGCTCGCCCCTGGCGCCCGCCCCCACGGCGTCCGCGAAGTCCACGTCCGGCCGCACCCCGCGCAGCTGGACCCCTTCGCCGCTCACCCGGAAGTACTGGGCCACGGTCAGCTTCAGCCGCCCCGCGCCGCCGTGCGAGGCGAGGTCGACGAGGTTCTGCACCGTGCCCTTGCCGTAGGTGGTCTCGCCGATGACGAGGCCCAGGCCGTAGTCCTGGATCGCCCCCGAGAAGATCTCCGACGAGGACGCGCTGCCCTGGTCCACCAGCACCCCGAGGGGGCCGTCCCACGCGATCGAGGGGTCGCGGTCGCGCCGCGTCCGCAGCCTGCCCGCAGCCGTGCGGATCTGCACCACGGGGCCGGTGCGGATGAAGAGCCCCGTGAGCTCGATGGCCTCCTCCAGCGAGCCGCCCTGGTTCCCGCGCAGGTCCACGATCAGCCCGTCGATGCCCTCCGCGCGCAGCTCGCCGATGAGGCGGCGCACGTCGCGGCTGGTGCTGCGGTAGTCCTCCTTGCCCTGTATGCGCCCGTCGATGTCCAGGTAGAACGAGGGGATCTCGACGACCCCGATGCGCACCCTCCGGCCCTCGTCCGTGTCCGTCTCCACCACCCGGCTCGTCGCCGACTGGTCCTCGAGGTCGATGCGGTCGCGCACCAGGGACAGCGTCTGCAACTCTCCGGGCGCCCCGGCCGCCGGCGCGATCTGGAGGTGCACGGTGGTCCCCTTCGGGCCGCGGATGAGGTTCACCACGTCCTCGATGCGCCAGCTCACGATGTCCGTCATCCGCTCCTCGTCGTCCTGGCGCACCCCCACGATCTTGTCGTCGGGATGGAGCCGGCGGCTGCGGTCGGCGGGGCCGCCCGTCACGATGCGGTGCACCACGGTGTGCTCGCCGACGGTCCGCAGGGCCGCGCCGATGCCTTCGAGCGAGAGGCTCATCCGGATCTGGAAGTTCTCCGAAGAGCGCGGCGAGAGGTAGGTGCTGTGCGGGTCCACCGACTGCGTGTACGCGGTGAGGAAGTACTGCACCACGTCGTCGGGGTCGATCTGGCGCACCCTGCGGTCCATGCGGGCGTAGCGCTCGCGCAGCGACTCGCGCGCCTCGCCGGGCTCGCGCCCGGTCAGCTCGAACTCGAGGATGTCGTTCTTCACCCGCCGCCGCCACAGGTCCTCGAGCGCCTCGCCGCTCTCCGCCCACGGCGCCTCCGCGCGGTCGGTCTCGAGCGTCTCCTCGCGCTCGAAATCGAACTCGCGCTCGAGCAGGGCCGCAGCCGCCGCCGCGCGCTCCGTCGTGCGCTGCCGGTAGCGCTTGAAGATCTCGAACGCGGCGTCGAGCCCGCCGCCGCGCAACGCATCGTCGATGCGGGTGCGGTAGGGCTCGAAGCCGGCCACGTCGGAAGCGAGGAACACGCTGCGCCCGGGGTCGAGGAAGTCGAGGTAGCGCTCGAGGACGCGCGCCCCGGCCTCGTCGTCGAGCGGGACCCGGCGGTAGTGGTGCCGGCCCATGAGCCGCACCACGGCGCGCGACGACGAGCGGTGCGTGGAGGAGGGGCGGAGGTCCTCCAGCGCGACGTAGCCGCCCGCCCCCGCGCCCGCGTCCGTATCGGCCGCCGCCGCCGGCGCACCGCCCGCGCCCGAGGCGAGGAGGACGGCGAAGGCGGCGGGGAGGGCGAGTGCGGCCGGGATGGCGCGGGCGGCGGCGAAGGACGCGGTGGCGGCGATCCCGGCCCCGCGTCCCATGGCTACAGCGCCTTGAGCACGTCTTCGACCATCTTCTTCGCGTCCCCGAACAGCATCATCGTATTGTCCCGGAAGAACAGCTCGTTCTCGACGCCCGCGTACCCCGACCCCATCCCCCGCTTCACGAACAGCACGGTCCGCGCCCGCTCCACGTCCAGGATCGGCATGCCGTAGATGGGGCTCTTGGGGTCGGTCTTGGCGGCGGGGTTGGTCACGTCGTTGGCGCCGATGACGAGGGCGGCGTCGGTGCCGGGGAAGTCGCTGTTGACGTCCTCGAGCTCGAGCACCTCGTCGTAGGGCACGTTGGCCTCGGCCAGCAGCACGTTCATGTGCCCCGGCATGCGCCCCGCCACCGGGTGGATGGCGTAGCGCACCCGCACCCCGTGCACCTTCAGCCGGTCCGCCAGCTCGCGCAGCGCGTGCTGCGCCTGGGCCACGGCCATGCCGTAGCCCGGCACGACGATGAGCGAATCGGCGTTCTTGAGGATGAACGCCGCATCTTCCGCGCTCCCCTGCTTGACCGGCCGCGTCTCGCGGGCCGAGACCCCGGCCGCCCCCTCGGACTCGGTCCCGAACCCTCCGAGGACGACGCTGAGGAACGAGCGATTCATCCCCCGGCACATGATGTAGGAGAGGATCGCGCCCGACGCGCCGACCAGGGCGCCGGTGATGATGAGGGCGGTGTTCTCCAAGGTGAAGCCGATCCCGGCCGCCGCCCACCCCGAGTACGAGTTGAGCATCGACACCACGACCGGCATGTCGGCGCCGCCGATGGGGATGATGATGAGCACCCCGATGACGAGCGCGAGCGCGGTCACGAGCCAGAACGCCTGGTGCGACTCCGTGCGGCAGAACCAGACGGCGAGCGCCACCAGCGCGAGCGCGAGCGCCGCGTTCAGGTAGTGCTGCAGGGGGAAGACGGTGGGGGCGCCGGAGACCAGGCCCTGGAGCTTGGCGAAGGCGACGATGGAGCCGGTGAAGGTGATGGCCCCGATCGCGGTCCCGATCGACATCTCGACGAGGCTCGCCGCGGCGATCCGCCCCGCCTCCCCGATCCCGAACGCCTCGGGGGCGTAGAGCGCCGCCGCCGCCACCAGCACCGCCGCGAGCCCCACCAGGCTGTGGAACGCGGCCACCAGCTGGGGCATCGCGGTCATGGCGATGCGGTGCGCGGCGAACACGCCGATCGAGCCGCCGATGCCGATGCCGAGCAGCAGCAGCAGCACGGTGGCGGCGTCCGCGATGCCGGTGATGCTGAGGGTGGTGGCGATCGCGATCGCCATCCCCGCCATGCCGAGCGCGTTGCCGCGGCGCGAGGTGGCCGGGGACGACAGCCCCCGGAGCGTGAGGATGAAGAGCACCCCCGAGACGAGGTAGGCGAGGGCGGCGGCGTTGGCCGTCATTCGCCCGCGTCCGTGGTCGTCGTCCGGTCCTGGCGCCGGTACATCGCGAGCATCCGCTGGGTGACGAGGAAGCCGCCGAAGATGTTGACCGAGGCGAGGACGAGGGCGATGAAGCCGAGCACCTTGGCCGTGGTGCCGGCCGCATCCGCCGCCTCCACCCCGACCGCGAGCAGCGCTCCCACCACGATGACCGAGGACACCGCGTTGGTGACCGACATGAGGGGGGTGTGCAGGGCGGGGGTGACGCTCCACACCACGTAGTAGCCGACGAAGATCGCGAGCGCGAAGATGGCGAGCCGGAATACGAAGGGGTCGATGCCGCCGCCGGCGGCAGCGGCGCCCGGTTCGGCGGCCGAGGCCGAGGCCGCAGCCGCGGCGACGGCGGCGAATGCGGCCGCGGCGGCGAGGGCAGCCGCCGCGGCGGCGAGGACGGTGCGGCGCCGGGCCGTCATCCCGCCGCCGCCTCCGCTCCCGGCTCCGCGCCGGCCGGCGCCGGCCCCTCGGCCCGGAACCGCGGGTGCACCACGGCGCCGCCCCGGGTCAGCACCGTCGCCGCCAGCAGCTCGTCGTCCCAGTCGAACCGCAGGCCGTCCTCCCCGATGAGCGGCGTGACGAAGGCGAGCAGGTTGCGGGCGTAGAGCGCGCTCGCGCTCGCCGCGAGGCGGCCCGGCACGTTGCGGTGGGCGAGGATGGTCACCCCGTTCTCCGTCACCACCCGCTCGCCGGGGCGCGACAGCTCGCAGTTCCCGCCCTGCTCGGTCGCGAGGTCCACGATCACCGCCCCGGCGCGCATGGTGGCGACCATCTCCGCGCTCACCAGCCGCGGCGCCGGGCGCCCCGGCACCAGCGCGGTGCAGACCACGATGTCCTGGCGCTCGATCTCGCGCGCCAGCAGCTCGGCCTGCGCGCGCCGGTAGTCTTCGCTCATCTCCCGCGCGTAGCCCCCCGCAGTCTCCGCCTCCGCGGCCTCCGCCTCCTTGCCGCCCACGCCGATGAAGCTCGCGCCGAGGCTCTCGGCCTGCTCGCGCGCGGCCGGGCGCACGTCGGTGGCGGCCACGATCGCGCCGAGCCGCCGCGCGGTGGCGATGGCCTGCAGCCCGGCCACCCCCACCCCCATGACGAGCGCGCGCGCGGGCGGTACGGTGCCGGCTGCGGTCATCATCATGGGCATCGCGCGCCCGAACTCCGCCGCCGCATCGATCACCGCCTTGTAGCCCGCGAGGTTCGACTGCGAGGACAGCACGTCCATCGTCTGCGCGCGCGTGACCCGCGGCAGCAGCTCCAGGGAGAAGGTGGTGAGGCCGGCCTGCGCCCAGGTCTCGAGCAGGCCGTTCGCGCGGTACGGGTCCAGCATGCCCGCCAGTACCGCCCCGGATGGGAGGCCCCGGAGCTCGTCCTCGCGGGGGGCGCGCACCGCGAGCTGCACCGCCGCCCCGTCCAGCACTTCCTCGGGGCCGCTCCCGAGCTTCGCCCCCGCCGCCTCGTACTCCGCATCCGCGAGCCCCGCCCGCGCGCCCGCGCCGCGCTCGACGCAGACTTCGACGGCGAGCTGATCGCCGCCG
>CAZSPS010000300.1:0-1567 GCA_964608875.1 uncultured Ectothiorhodospiraceae bacterium | reverse complement strand
CGCCGGCCGCCGCGCCGCCGGGCGAGAAGGCGAGCACGATGGTCTGGTCGGCGGCGAACACCGTGGCCGGGTCGTTCGTGACCTCCACCGTCACCGTCGCCGTGCCCGGCTCCACGGGGTCGTTCTCGTAGATGCTGTCCGGCGACAGCGAGAGGCCGAGGGTCGGGGTCTCGTCGTCGTCCCGGATGGTGGCGGTCGCCGACGACGCCGCGCCCAGGGCCACGTCCCCGGCGGTCGGGGACGTCGGGGTTCCGAGCGTCACGTCCAGCGTCTCCGCGTCCGCCTCGTCGACCACGTCGTCCGTGACCGTCAGGGTGACGGTGCGCTCGGTGTCGCCGGGCGCGAACGTAAGGGGGCTCGCGCCCGCGTCCGTGTAGTCCGCCGCCGACGCCGCGTCCGTGCCGCTACCCGCCACCGTGTAGGGCGCCGTGATCTCTTCCGCGCTCGGGGTGCTCAACCGCACCAGGAACGTAAGGCCGCTCCCGTCGCCCTCGGTCGCGTCCAGGTCCGACCCGCTCTCGACGATCGACACCGTGCGCTGGTCGTCGTCTACGATGGTCAGGGTTCCCGTGCCGAACGCCGTCGCCTCTCCATCCAGCACGGCGGAGATCGTGACGTCCTCGTCCAGCTCGTCGACGTCGTCGCTGGTGGCCGTGATCGTGATGCTCGCCGACACCGCCCCCGCCGGCAGGGTCAGCTGGTAGGGAGAAGCGGCGATCACCGTGCCGTCGGAGTCGTCCGCCGCCGTGTAGTCCGTTCCGAGCGTGGCGCCGCCGCCCAGGGTCAGCTCGATGGTGCGGTCCGCGGCGAAGGCCGTGCCGTTGGTGCTCTCCACCGTCACCGTCGCCGCGCCGCCGGCCTCGGCGACGTTCGGCGGCGCCGGCAGCGACAGGCCGAGCACCGGGGCGTCGTCGTCGTCGGTCACGGTCAGCGACGCCGACAACGGGGCGCCCGTGTCCGGGTCGGTCGTGCGATGGCCCGCGACCTCGCCCAAGGTCAGCGTCAAGGTGGCGGTCTCCGGGCCGTCCACGATGTTGCCGGTCGGCACGGTCACCGTGGTCGTGTCGGCGCCGGCCGCGAACGTCGCTTCCACGGGCAGCGCTGCGGAGGCGGCCCCCGCGTCGTCGGTCACCGTGATGGGCACCGTCAGCGCGGGCGTGGTGGAGGTGACCTCGTCGCGGGTCAGGGTGAAGACCGCATCCTCGCCCTCCGTCACGTCCGCGCCCGCCGCCACGGCGATCCCCGGCGCGCCGGCGCCCACCACCTCGAACTCGAACTCGTCGCGCCCCAAGAGCAGGTCGTTCGCCACCGGCAGGCGCACCCGCACCCTCGACGCCGCCGTGCTCGACGGGGTATAGCGGATGGTGAAGGTGGTCGTCTCGCCGTCGCCGGCGGCTTCGCTTCCGGGTCCGGCGTTCAGCTCGTCGTCGTCCAGCTGGACCAACAGCTCGTAGTCGTCGTTGCCGCCCAGCAGCTCCGCGTCTCCCAGCGCCAGCGGCCAGGTGCCGACGTTCGAGACCGTGACCTCCAGGTCGTACGCATCGACGACGGCGCCCAGGTCCACCGC
>CAZSPS010000299.1:0-3218 GCA_964608875.1 uncultured Ectothiorhodospiraceae bacterium | reverse complement strand
AGCGCCACGATGCGCCCCGCCCCGCCCGGCATCCACGACAGCGCCGCGAGGCCGAGCACGGTGAGGACGGTGCCGGCCGCGATGGCGAGGGTGAGCCGCTCCCCCAGGAAGCCGACCGCGAGGGCGGCGGCGAACAGCGGGGCGGTGGCCGCGAAGGTCGAGACCACCGTCACCCCCGCGCGGGTGAAGGCCTCGTTCGCGAGGTACATCGAGAGCGTCGGCTGGATGATGCCGAGCGCCGCGAACACCCAGAACCCGGCGGTGAACCACTCGTCGGCCCGCATCCAAAGCGGGGCCGTCGCGGCGAACACGGCGACGGCCGCCCCCACGGTGATGAGCGTGCCCGCCAGCGGCTCGATGTGGACGAGCCCGCGCTTGCTCAGGACCCCCGAAATCCCGAACGCGAAGGACGACACCAGCGCGACGAGGCCGGCGAGCAGGGTGTCGGGGAGGGGGGTCATGGTGGTACCGGTGGTCCGGCGGGCGACCGAAAACGTAGGCAAATTCCCTACAAAAGTCGAGACAATATCCTACAAGGAAGACGAGGGCGCCGTGCTATCCTGCCGGCCGTTCGACTGCGAGCGAGCGAGAGCGCGAGCGCACGAACGAACGGGCGAACGGGCGAACGAGCGAGCGAGGGCAGACATGAGCGCAGACGCAAACACGGCACCCGGCAAGCGGCGGCTTCGAAGCCAGCTCTGGTTCCACGACCTGGGCGACCCCGACAGCACCGCCATGCACATCGAACGCTACATGAACTTCGGCATCACCCGCCGCGAGCTCCAGTCCGGCAGCCCCATCATCGGCATCGCCCAGTCCGGCAGCGACCTCTCCCCCTGCAACCGCGTGCACCTGCGCCTCGCCGAGCGCCTGCGCGCCGGCATCCAGGCGGCGGGCGGCGTGCCCCTCGAGTTCCCCGTCCACCCCATCCAGGAGACCGGCAAGCGGCCCACCGCCGCGCTCGACCGCAACCTCGCCTACCTCGGGCTGGTCGAGGTGCTGCACGGCTACCCCCTCGACGCGGTGGTCCTCACCACCGGCTGCGACAAGACCACCCCCTCCCAGCTCATGGCGGCGGCCACGGTCAACATCCCGGCCATCGTGCTCTCCGGCGGCCCCATGCTCGACGGGTGGTACCGGGGCCGGCTCGCGGGCTCGGGCACCATCCTGTGGGAGGCGCGCCAGCGCCTGGCGGCCGGCGAGATCGACTACGAGGGCTTCATCGAGATGGTGGCCTCGTCCGCGAAGTCCGACGGCCACTGCAACACCATGGGCACCGCGTCCACCATGAACTCGCTGGCCGAGGCGCTCGGGATGTCGCTGCCGGGGTGCGCCGCCATCCCCGCCCCCTACAAGGAGCGCGGCCAGATCGCATACGAGACCGGGCGGCGCATCGTCGAGATGGTGCACGAGGACCTCACCCCGTCGAAGATCATGACGCGCGAGGCGTTCGAGAACGTCATCGTGGCCAACTCCGCCATCGGCGGCTCGACCAACGCGCCCATCCACATCAACGCCATCGCCCGCCACGTCGGGGTGCCGCTCGCCATCGAGGACTGGCAGACGGTGGGGCACCGCGTGCCGCTGCTGGTCAACATGCAGCCGGCGGGCGAGCATCTGGGCGAGGGCTACTTCCGGGCGGGCGGGCTGCCCGCCGTCCTGGGCGAGCTGCTGCACGCGGGCCGGCTGCCGCATCCGGGCGCCGGCACCGTCAACGGGCGCACGGTGGGCGAGAACTACGAGGGCGAGCGCTCCGCCGACCCGGCCGTCATCCGCTCCTGCGACAGTCCGCTGAAGGAGGACGCGGGCTTCGTCGTGCTCAAGGGCAACCTCTTCGACGCGGCGGTGATGAAGACCTCGGTCATCGGCGAGACCTTCCGGGAGCGCTACCTGCGGCGTCCGGGCCAGGAGAACGTGTTCGAGGTGCGGGCCATCGTGTTCGAGGGGCCGGAGGACTACCGCCGCCGCATCAACGACCCCGCGCTCGACGTCGACGAGCACTGCTGCCTCGTCATCCGGGGCTGCGGGCCGGTGGGGTATCCGGGCTCGGCGGAGGTGGTCAACATGCAGCCGCCCGACGCGCTCATCCAGCGCGGCATCCGGGAGTTGCCCACCATCGGCGACGGACGCCAGAGCGGCACCTCGGGCAGCCCCTCGATCCTGAACGCCTCGCCGGAGTCGGCGGTGGGCGGCGGCCTCGCCCTGTTGCAGACGAACGACCTCGTGCGGGTGGACCTCGGCGCGGGCCGGATCGACATGCTGGTGCCGGAGGAGGAGTTGCGCGCGCGGCGCGAGCGGCTCGCGCCTCCCGATCTGCCCAACCACACCCCGTGGCAGGAGATCTACCGCGCGCACGTGGGGCAGCTGGCCGAGGGCGGGGTGCTGGAGATGGCGACCAAGTTCCACGACGTGCGGCGCTTCGTGCCGCGCCACTCGCACTAGTGGCGGCATAGACGGGGAGGCGGGCGCCGGAAATGGAGATGGACTGGATGGCCGAGTTCGCCAAGTGGTTCGTGATCGTCGCGCTCGTGCTCGGCGGGCCGACCCTGTGGCGCCGCTACCTCTTGCAAAGCGGCTCGGTGCGGCGCACCCGCCGCCGCCTCGCCCGCTCCGAGCGGCGGGTGCGGCAGCTGCGCGAGATCACGGAGCGCTACGAGCGGCTGCAGGTGGAGCAGCGCTCGGTCGAGGCGCGGCAGGCGGCGCTGGACACGAACGACATCGAGCGCCTGGCGATGTTGCAGCAGATCTGCATCGGCCTCGGCGCGAAGGCGGACGCGGAGGGCCGCGCGCCCGGCTCCACCGCCCTCGAGAGCGACATCGAGGCCCTGCTCGACGCCGCCGCCTCGCTCGGCGACGAGTACTCGCGCAGCGCCTCGCTCGCCCACGTCATCGAGCTGTACCTGCGCGCCGGCCTCTTCGAGCAGGCGCGGAGCCAAGCGCGGTGGGTGACCGACGCCACCGTGCGCACCCGCCTCACCGAGGACCCGAGGCTCGCCTCCCTGTTGAGCCGCCCGTCCCCCTGCTCGCTGCTGCTGCGGCAGGTGAACGCCCGCGACGCCGCCCCGCCCCCGGGCGGCGCCGACGGCAGCGGCGAGCCGCCCCGCCCTGAATCCGCCGCCTGACGCCCGATTCTTCCGCTTGATTCCATCGAGCGATTGTGGAAACATCCGCGTTGGGTTACCCCAGCGAGCCTGTCGGAGTTGATTCATGAGTGCCGT
>CAZSPS010000298.1:0-3690 GCA_964608875.1 uncultured Ectothiorhodospiraceae bacterium | reverse complement strand
CTGGCCGCCGGGGCTGGCCAGCAGGCCCATCGCCACCAGCGGCGCCTCGGACTCCACGGACAGCCGCCACTTGCCCGTCCCGTCGCCGAGGCCCGCCTGGGAATCGCCGCAGGCCAGCCCGCTGCCGGACTCCAGCGCCGTGGCGTCCGCCTCGCAGGCGGACCCCGGCGGCAGGGTGAGCAGGACCGGCTCGCCCGGGGACTCGCCCGCATCGTCCGTTCCCGCCACCGTGGCAGTCGCCTCCTGGTCGGTCGGGTTCACCAGCCGCAGGCGGCTGACCTGGCCGGTGTTGCTCGCCGGGTTGAACGTCGCCAGCCGCAGAACGCCGTCATCGCCCTTGGGCGCGGTCGCCCCCATGCCGGTCACGAACCCGTCCGACGTGCGCAGGAAGGGCAGCGCCTCCACGTCCAGCGAATCGCTTTCGAGCATGAGCCGCCAGCCGCCCGTGCCGGGGCCGGGGCCGCCGGACAGGCCCTTGGCGGCGTTGCCCTCCTCCAAGTCGTCGGAGTTGAGGTGGACGGCGGCGTGGGCGGCCATCCAGAGGGTGAGCGGTGGGTGTGCCGTCCCCGCGTCGTCGGTGGCCGTCACCGTGACCTCGCCGGCCTGCCCGGAATGGTTGACGATGCGCACGAACCCCTGCAGGTTGGGGTCCGAGGCCGGGGGCAGGTACCAGGCCGCCTCCGGTTCCGTCACCGTCACCTTGAAGCGCTGCGAGATCGAGCGGCGGTCCCCGTCGGTGGCCGTGACCCGAACGACCGACCCGCCCACCGACAGGCCGCGCACGGTGAGCGACGCGCCCGCCACTGACACGGCGGCCACCGACGGGTCCGACGACGACGCCGTGAACGCCAGGCCGTCCCCGCCGGGGCTGCGGAACGCGCCCGTCAGGTCCAGGACGAGCGCCGCGCCAACCGCCACCGTGCGGGCGCCCAGCTCGCCGGCCACCTCCGGGCGGCGGTCCCCGCCGCCGGCCGAACCGCCGCCAGTGCCCGGAGTGGGCGGCGTGCCGCCCCCTCCGCCTCCGCCACCACCACCGCCGCCGTCATTGTCCCGAACCGTCACCGAGGCCGAGGCCAAGTTGGGGTGCGGGTCGTAGCCGCTGCCGTCCCGCACCGTGGCCGTGACGAGGAAGTCCGGCCCGTCGATCGAGTCGTCCTCGGTGGCAACGGACACCGTGGCGCTCCCGCCCGTGCCGACGGTCCACCTCCCCGTGGCGGGCGGCGCGCCCTCGAGGACCAGCTCCACGTTCACCGTGATGGCCGCCGTCGGCGGCGGGCTCGCCGTCAGGGTGAACGTCGCCGATTCGCCCTCCGTCACCGCATCGCCGCCCGCGATGCGCACCACCGGCTCCGTCGGCTCCAAGCCGTCGTCGTCCGTCACCGTCACCTCCGCCGACGACGGGGAGCCCACCGCGTAGGCGGCATTCGGCCGCACCGTCGCCGTCACCGGGCCGTCCGGCTCGTCCGCATCGTCGTCAACCGTCGCCACCGTGAAGTCCTTCGAGGCGTCGCCCGCCGCGATCCTGACCGTCCTATCGCCCTCGCCGCCCGACGCCACGAAGTCGCTGCCCGCTGCGTCGTCCACGTGCACGGTCACGTCCAGCGCACTAGCCGCCGCCCCCGTGCGGCTCACCGTGAACACGGTGGCCGTGCCCTCCGACACCGACGACGCCGACTTCCGGGCGACCGTCACCATGGGCAGCGGCGGGACGTCCTGGATCGTGACGGTCACCGTGCTGAATCCCCCATCCTCCAGCGGCAGTGACAGCGACACCGTTTCGTCGCTCTCCGATCTCGCGTCCCGTTTCGCCGTTACCCGGAACCCAGCGATGTCGGACGCAGGCAAATTCAAGAGGATACCGGGACCGCCGCCGCATCCGCGTACCGAAGCTGGCAGCGTCACGGCATTCCAACCGCTGCCGTCCCGGTACTCGAAAACGATGTCATTCAGCACATTGGCCGTGCCGCCGAAGCACAGGTACGCCGAAGTGGGGACGCGTCCCGCGAGGTATAGCGGAATGTCGGTCCATTCGCCCTCCGCAACGGTCCGCTTCGACGGCTCGCCGAGCCTCGTGGCGAGAGCGTGGCCGCCAAGGCTGATGGCGAGGTAGTGTGGTCGAAGTTGACCCAGTCGGTAATAGCCGGGCAGGTTGAGGTCATTGCGCAACGCGTTATATGAAAGGCTCCAGCCTGCCTCGCTTTTCCCGTCGAGGTCTGAAACTCCCTTAAAGAACGTGGTGAGTGACGAAAGCAAGTTGGATTCTGCCGTTGGCGTCTCAATTGCGACAAAGTACTCTTTGTTCGGCTCAAGGCGGATGCCCGCCGCCGTCCTGAAGATGTGCTTCACGGGCGAATTCGACGCGGCCAGGCTGCGGGCCTTCAGAGTGCCGGCAGGGGTGTTCGGAGTCCTGGGTATCTGGCCGTCGCGTGGGCCGTCCCCCGCGTAGATGGAGACGGTTACCTCGATTGGCTTGGGGACACTTTCAAACTCCACCTCCACGCTGCTGAGCACATAACCCCTACGCAGGTCTCCGGTTCTGAACCCCTGGAAGACCCTCGTTCTGTTGTAATAGTTGATGTGATAGAGGCCTGTATGGTGACCATGGGGCGAATAGTCCGCCTGTTCGAAGTTGCTGAGGAGGGTTCTTGCCGACGACGGGACGCGCAGCAAACCGACGCGGATGACCGGGGCGCCCGCTGCGGGGTCGGCCCCTCCGCCCACGTTGGTGCCGAGAGAGGCGCGATCGAAGCCGTTGTCTCCCGACCCGTCGGGGCCCAGTTCAATCACCAACCTCCCGCTAGCGTTCGTGACCGGGGTGAGGACAAGCGTGGCGGTCTCGGCCCCCGCCCCGGAAAAACGCACGTTCGGCGTCGCGGTGTCCCCCTTCGACAGTGTCACGCCGGTATTGAGGCCATCGCCGGATTTCTCGGCCAGGCGCCAACGGGCGATCTCCGCCCCCTCAATGCCCGAAATAGAAAGCGGCACGTCGATGATCTCGCCCACGATGAGCGGGCGCGACAACGTGACGGTGAGTTCGACGGTCTGATCCTCCAGCGCGGGGAGCAGCGAGCCGCCGCCCCCCACGCGTGCGAGCGACACCACCGTCGGATCGTTGTCCAGAACCCTGACCGTTGTCTCCTTGGGGCTGCCTACGGCATATCCCGAGCCCGGCTTGACCAGCAGCGTGAGGTCCCCGTCGGGTTCGTCCACGCTGTCATCGTTGGTGTTGTAGCCCGAAATGGTAACTAAAGTGCCAGTGGAAATAAGGACGTCATGATCCGATCCGGTAGCGTGATCCGTACCGTCAAGAAAGTCCGACGGCGGGGGCGCGTCCTTCCGGTTGATCTTGGGTTTCCACGCAGGGCCGAAAAATCCGTTCGAAGCGCGGAGAACGAAGTCGGCCCTCTGGCCTTCGGTAATCGTCGGCGGGTCGGGAGGCCCTATTGTGACAACAGGCGTCTGAGCCCAGGCCGCGGCGGGCCAAAGGGCCGCGCCCGCAAGAAAAAAGCGAAAGAGCCCGCGCCCCGATGCGCGGGACGAATTCATGGCGGCTCGGCTCGGCTCGGCTCGGCTCGGCTCGGCTCGGCTCGGCCCGGCTCGGCTCGGCCCGGCTCGGCTCGGCTCGGCCCGGCCCGGCCCGGCACGGCCCGGCCCGGCCCGCGACGGCGCGGCTCGCCGCGGCCCCGCTGC
>CAZSPS010000297.1:0-5762 GCA_964608875.1 uncultured Ectothiorhodospiraceae bacterium | reverse complement strand
TGTGCGGGGGGGTGGAGTCGGCCGCGGGCGGCGGCGCCAAGGACGAGGCGAAGCTCGCGGCGTTCGTGCGGGAGGTGGAACGGTGCCGTCGTTGAGCAACCGGCCGGCCGGCCTCGCCGGGCGCTACCCGGACGCCGAGGGGCGCTTCGGCGAGTTCGGGGGGCGGTTCGTGGCCGAGACCCTGATGGGGCCGGTGGAGGAGCTCGCCGCCGCCTACGAGCGCTTCGACGCCGACCCCGCGTTTCACGAAGAGCTGCGGGCGGAGCTGCGCGACTTCGTCGGTCGTCCGTCCCCCCTCTACCACGCCCGCCGGCTCAGCGAGGCGGTGGGCGGCGCGCAGCTCTGGCTCAAGCGCGAGGACCTGAACCACACCGGCGCGCACAAGGTGAACAACACGGTGGGGCAGGCGCTGCTCGCGCGGCGCATGGGCAAGACCCGGATCATCGCCGAGACCGGCGCCGGGCAGCACGGGGTGGCGACGGCCGTGGTGGCCGCGCGCCTCGGCCTCGAATGCGTGGTGTACATGGGCGAGGAGGACGTGCGCCGCCAGGCCCCCAACGTCTACCGGATGCGCCTGCTGGGGGCGGAGGTGCGGTCCGTGACCTCGGGCACGAAGACCTTGAAGGACGCCCTCAACGAGGCGATGCGCGACTGGGTGACGCACGTCGACGACACCTACTACATCATCGGCACCGTCGCCGGCCCCCATCCCTATCCGAAGATGGTGCGCGACTTCAACGCGGTCATCGGGCGCGAGACGCGCGAGCAGATGCTCGAGCGCGCGGGCCGGCTGCCCGAGGCGGTCGTCGCCTGCGTGGGGGGCGGCTCGAACTCGATCGGCATGTTCCACGCCTTCCTGGACGACCCCGACGTGGCTCTGTACGGGGTGGAGGCGGGCGGGGACGGCCTCGACACGGGGCGGCACGCGGCGCCGTTGAGCACGGGGCGCCCGGGGGTGCTGCACGGCAACCGCACCTACCTCATGCAGGACGGGGACGGGCAGATCCGGGGCACCCACTCGGTGTCCGCCGGCCTCGACTACCCGGGGGTCGGCCCCGAGCACGCGTGGCTGAAGGAGACCGGCCGCGCCGTGTACACCGCGGCCACCGACGCCGAGGCACTCGCCTCCTTCGAGCGCCTGACCCGCACCGAGGGCATCATCCCCGCCCTCGAGTCGAGCCACGCGCTCGCGTATGCGGAGAAGCTCGCGCACGGCCGACCGCCGTCGGAGAACGTCGTCGTCAACCTCTCCGGGCGGGGCGACAAGGACATCCCGACCGTGGCCGCGCTGCGGGGCATCGAGGACCTGCCGGGATGAGCCGCCTCGCCCGCCGCTTCGAGGCGCTGCGCCGGGAGGGGCGCGCGGCCCTGGCGACGTTCGTGACCGCCGGCGATCCCGGCCCCGAGGTCACCCGCCGGCTGCTGCCCCGCCTGGTCGAGGCGGGGGCGGACGTCGTCGAGCTGGGGGCGCCGTTCTCCGACCCCATGGCCGACGGCCCCGTCATCCAGCGCGCGGGTGAGCGCGCCCTCGGGGCGGGGATGTCGCTGCCGCGCCTGCTGGATCTGGTGCGCGAGTTCCGCGAGCGCGACGATGCGACCCCGGTGGTGGTCATGGGCTACCTCAACCCGATCGAGGCCATGGGCCACGAGCGTTTCGCGGCGGCGGCGGCGGAGGCGGGGGTGGACGGGGCGATCGTGGTGGACATGCCGCCGGAGGAGGGCGCGGGCCTGCTCGCGCCGCTCCGCGCGCACGGGGTCGACCCGGTGTTCCTGCTCGCGCCCAACACCTCGGCGCGGCGCATGGAACGCATCGCGGCCGAGGCCTCGGGCTTCCTCTACTACGTATCGCTGAAGGGCATCACCGGCGCGGGCCACCTCGACACGCGGGCGGTGGCGGAGGCGCTCGCGGCGGTGCGCGCCGTCTCCCCGCTTCCGGTCGGGGTGGGGTTCGGCATCGCGGACGCGGACGCCGCCCGGCGGGTCGCGGCCGTGGCCGACGCGGTGGTGGTCGGTTCCGCCATCGTGCGGCGGATCGAGGAGGGGCTGGACGAGCCCGAGCGCATCCCCGAGCGGGTGGCGGCCTTCGTGGCCGAGCTGCGGGACGCGGTCCGCGGCGCCGGCGCCGGCAGCGCCGGCGGCGGCGGCGGGCCGGAGGAGGCGGGGCGGTGAGCTGGTTCCAGCGTCTTCGCGCCTCGCGCATCCGCACCGAGGGCGGCGGCAAGGGCCGGAGCAGCATCCCCGAGGGGCTGTGGACGAAGTGCGGGGTCTGCAGCGCGGTCCTCTACGGCGAGGAGCTCGAACGCAACCTCAGCGTGTGCCCGAAGTGCGGCCACCACATGCGGCTCTCGGCGCGGCGCCGGCTCGACCTCTTCCTCGACCCCGAGCCGCGCGAGGAGATCGGGGCGGAGGTGGCCCCGTCCGACCCCCTGAAGTTCAAGGACACCCGCCGCTACCGGGACCGCCTGGGCGCGGCCCGCAAGAGCACGGGGGAGACCGACGCGCTGGTGGTGATGCGGGGGCGGGTGCTCGGGGTGGACCTCATCGCCGCCGCATTCGAGTTCGCCTTCCTCGGGGGCTCGATGGGCTCGGTGGTGGGGGAGCGCTTCGTGCGGGGCGCGCACGCGAGCCTCGAGGGGCGGCTGCCCTTCGTTTGCTTCTCGGCGAGCGGCGGGGCGCGGATGCAGGAGGGGCTCTACTCGCTGTTCCAGATGGCCAAGACCAGCGCGGCCCTCGCCCGGCTGCGCGAGGCGGGGGTGCCGTACCTGTCGGTGCTGACGGACCCGACCACGGGGGGGGTGTCCGCGAGCCTCGCGATGCTGGGGGACGTCAACATCGCCGAGCCCCGCGCCCTCATCGGCTTCGCCGGGCCGCGGGTCATCGAGCAGACGGTGCGAGAGACGCTGCCCGAGGGCTTCCAGCGGAGCGAGTTCCTGCTCGAGCACGGGGTGCTGGACATGATCGTGCCGCGCGCGGAGCTCCGCCCGCGGGTGGCGCGGGTGCTCGGGATGCTGGCGGGAGGCTCCGCGCCGCCGCCCGCGCCGCCCTCCTGACTTCCCTGCCGTCCGCGCCGTCTTCCGGCCCTCGCCGCGGCCCGCCCGCGCGTCCGTCCCCGTCCACGCCTCCGCCTCCGTCCACGCCCGCGTCCGCACCCATGCGCTTCGATACGCTGGCGGAGTGGCTCGCATGGCAGGAGACGCTGCACCCGCTCGAGATGGACCTCGGGCTCGAACGGGTGCGCCGGGTGTACCGGGCGCTCGGACGCGGCGCGCCGCCGTTCCCCGTCGTCACCGTCGCGGGCACCAACGGCAAGGGCTCGACCGTCGCGTTCGCGCAATCGCTCCTGACCGCGGCCGGGGTGCGCACCGGGACCTACACCTCGCCGCACCTCGTGCGCTACAACGAGCGCATCCGCATCGACGGCGCGCCGGTCCCGGACGAGGCCATCACCGCGGCCTTCGACCGCATCGACCGCGCGCGCGGCGCCGACACCCTCACCTACTTCGAGTTCGGCACCCTCGCGGCGATGGAGGCGTTCCGGGAGGCGCGGGCCGAGGCCGCGGTGCTGGAGGTGGGGATCGGGGGCCGGCTCGATGCGGTCAACCTCTTCGACGCGGACGTGGCGGTGGTCACCCCGATCGACATCGACCACGTGCACTGGCTCGGACCGGACCGGGAGTCGATCGGGCGCGAGAAGGCGGGCATCTTCCGTGCGGGCCGGCCCGTGGTCGTGGCGGACCGCGACCCGCCGCGGAGCCTTGAGGCTCGGGCGCGGGAGGTCGGCGCGCCGTGCTTTCGCCTGGGGCGCGAGTTCGATGCGGAGCCGGCCGGCGCCGGGTGGCGCTGGCGCGGGCCGGACGCGCGCATCGAGGGCTTGGCGCCGCCGCCGCTCGCCGGGCGCTTCCAGCTCGACAACGCGGCCGCCGCGCTCATGGCCCTCGCCGCGCTCGGACGGCTGCCGCCGCCCGCCGCCGTGCGCCGGGGGCTCGCGGCCGCCCGGCTCGCGGGCCGCTTCCAGGTCCTGCCGGGGCCGGCGCCCGTGGTGCTCGACGTCGCCCACAACCCCCACGCGGCGCGCGCGCTCGCGGCCACGCTGCGCGCCTCCCCCCCGGCGGGGCGCGAGCTCGCGGTGGCGGCCATGCTCGCCGACAAGGACCCGGCGGGGGTGGTGGAGGCGCTGGCGGGGGTGTTCGAGCGCTGGTACGTGGCGCGGCCGGCGGGCGAACGCGGCGGTGCGGCCGAAGCGCTGGCGCGCGCGGTGCGCGAGGGGGACGGCGCACCGGTCGAGGCGTGCGCGAGCGTTGGGGAGGCGCTCGCCCGCGCCTGCGGGGAGGCGCGGGAAGGGGACCGGATCGCGGTCTTCGGCTCCTTCCATACCGTGGGCGAGGTGCTGGCCGCCGAATCCCCGCGGGCAACTGGCCTATAATCGCGAGGATGCAGGAGCGCGTCATCCATCGCGCCATCGGAGCCGGTGTGCTCGGACTCGCCGCCGCCGTCGTCCTTCCTTTCGCGCTCGAATCCTCGCCGCCGTCCGAACGGCGGACCGCGGCGGCGCCTCCCGACCCGGCCCCGGCGCCCCCACCGGCGCCGCTCTCGCCCGCGCAGGTGCGGATCTCGCCGCTCGCGAACGGCGGCCCTCCGCAAGGCGCCGCGCCCGCCCGCGAACCGTCCGCCGCCGGCCGTCCGCCTGCCGCCCGCGAACCATCCGCCGCCGCATCCCGCGAGCCGTCCGCCGCCGATGGCGCCCGCCCGGCGGCGCCCGGACGCGCCGGCTGGGTGGTGCAGGTGGGGAGCTTCGCCGAGCCCGGCAACGCGGCGGCACTGCGCGACCGGCTCGCCGCCCGCGGCTTCCGGGCGTTCACCGAGCGGGTGCCGCGGCAGGGAGGCAAGCCCCTGACGCGGGTGCTGGTGGGGCCCGACCCCGAACGCGCCGACGCGGCGGTGCGGCTCGAGCGGCTGCGCCGCGACCTCGACATCGAGGGCTTCCTCGCCCCCTACCCGGGATGACCTCCGGACCCCCCATGACGGCGCCCCACCCGCACCGGACGGGCCGCGGGCCATGAGCTGGGTGGACCTCAACTGGGTGGACTTCGCGTTCCTCGCGATCGTCGCCGCGTCGGCCGCGGTGAGCCTCTTTCGCGGCTTCATGCGCGAGGCGACCTCGTTCGCGGGGCTGGTCGCGGGCCTGTGGGCCGCGTTCGCCTTCATGGACGAGGTGGGCGACTGGTTCGAACCCTGGATCGGGAACCCGTCCCTGCGGCTCGGCATCGGGTTCGTCCTGGTGCTGGTTGCCGTGCTGGTTGTCGCCGGCATCCTGTCCCGGCTGTTCCATCTCGCGGTCGGCGCGGCGGGTCTCACCGGCATCGACCGGCTGCTCGGGGTGGTCTTCGGCGCGGCGCGGGGAGGGCTCGTCGCGGCCGCCCTGGTGCTGCTCGCCGGCGGCACCGGCCTGCCGGAGCGGGACTGGTGGCAGGACTCGGCCCTCATGCCGGCCTTCGAATCCGTAGCCGACGAGATACGGGGCCTCCTGCCGGACGATCCGTTCGAGTACTTCGATCGCGCGGGCGGCTCCTTCCCGCACGACATCTCCGGGGAGGAGCTGGTCGACGAGGTGAAGGAGGGGTTCGAGTAGATGTGCGGGGTCGTCGGCATCGTCGCGAAGGACCGGGTGAACCAGCCGCTCTACGACGCCCTCACCGTGCTCCAGCACCGGGGGCAGGACGCCGCCGGCATCGCCACCAGCGAGAACGGCCGGCTCCACTGGC